>JBOFXO010000159.1:0-3446 GCA_051654185.1 Vibrionaceae bacterium
AGAGGATCTGCCAAGCCCGGCATTGTTTGCTGTGCAGCAGATAATGGCAGTGTGCAAGTAAGGTGGTTGTTTTGCCACAAGCTGCGCCGCCAATGATCAAATTGTGATCTTCGTTGGTGAGCACAGCTTGCTGCTGAATAGCCGTAAGAACAGGCGCATTTGCAGCGGCAAACCAGGGTTTCCACTGCTGCAGCTGCACATTAAGCCACTCTTGATTGCGTCTGCTGCGCAGTGTTTCGCCTTCGATCAACCAGCTGCGGTATTTATCGTACAGCGCTGGTTCAAAAATGCTCAGTAGCTGTGGATGAAAATTAAGCTCTTGCATCAAGGCAATCGAATCATTTTGCCATTGGGTCAGCTCAGTGTGGCGCAAAAAAGCATTAGGATCACCGAGCTGTTTAAATTGCTCTTGCAGGCGTGGCTCAATGGTCAAGAGCGCTTGGTGCTGCTCATGCAGCCAAGTTTGATATTGTACTGCAAGCTGCTGGGCGAAATGCGCGACTTTACGCCAAGGCAGACCAAGTACGGCAACCGTTTCGATTTTTTCTTCAAGAGAGCTAAATTCAAAATAGATTTTTCCCCACCACAAGCCTCGCTCAATGCGGCATTGGCCATTCCATATGGCAAAGGGGATCGATTCATTAAAATTTTTCGAGCAAAAGTGCAGCTTAGCCTGTCTGGCTGAGACACAAAAATAGTCTCCCTGTACAAACCACTGGGCTAGTCGATTGGCAGATAATTTCATGTAAAGCAATCTTGCCGCTAGTAAAAATAAGGTGTACTTAGTCTAGCAATATAACTTTTTTATGTATATATGATTGTATTTGTTGATATTTTACTAGCAGACGCAAAGTGGCATAACAATCGGATTGACAAAATGGCTTTGCGCTTAGTCAAAGCCATTTTGTTGATGGTTAGCCTGTTGTTCGTGGCCTTTTTGTTCGTTTTACGCCAGAAAATCCTGTATTTGGCGTAAGTGGCGTGTGCTTTGTGGCAAAAGGCTTGCCCTTGGATGAGCGAGCAGAGTTTTGCGTATTGGTTGCCCTTTTTTTATTCGCTTGAAGATTTTTCTCGCTAAAGCCATTGGCTGGCGGGATCAAACAGTGCGCTTTTTCGCCGATCAAGTGAGCTTTATTCATCTTAACGAGCGTTTCGCGCAGCAGTGGCCAGTTTTTTGGGTCGTGATAGCGCAAAAATGCTTTGTGCAGGCGGCGCTGAATTTCACCTTTTGCCACAAACAGCGGCTGATGATTTTTGTAAGTGACGCGCTTGAGCGGATTGGTGTGCGAATAGTACATGCTGGTCGCATTGCACATTGGCGATGGATAAAAGGTCTGGACTTGGTCACAGCGAAAATCATTTTGCTTAAGCCATAGCGCTAAATTAAGCATATCAAGATCGCTACAACCTGGATGCGCAGCAATAAAATAGGGGATGAGGTACTGCTTTTTGCCAGCTTCAGCTGAATATTTTTCAAACATCGCTTTGAAAGTATCGTAGCTGCCAATCCCCGGCTTCATCATCAGATCGAGCGTCTCTTTTTCGGTATGCTCGGGTGCAATTTTTAAATAGCCGCCAACATGGTGCGTGACAAGCTCTTTAACATATTCAGGTGAGGTGACAGCCAGATCGTAGCGTACGCCTGAGGCGATCACGACTTTTTTCACACCAGGAAGAGCGCGCACGGCTTGGTAAAGCTTGATGGTATGCGCATGATCGGTATTGAGTTTTTCACAAATTTTGGGAAAAACACACGAAGGGCGCCGGCAGTTATGCTCCGCCCTTTGATCTTTGCAGCCAAGGTAGTACATGTTAGCGGTTGGCCCGCCAAGATCGGAAATCACGCCGGTAAATCCTGGGACTTTGTCGCGAATATCTTCAACTTCTTGCGTGATAGAGCTTTGCGAGCGGTTTTGAATAATACGCCCTTCGTGCTCGGTGATGGAGCAAAATGAGCAGCCGCCAAAACAGCCGCGCATGATATTTACCGATGTTTTGATCATCTCGTAAGCGGGAATTTTCATCCCTTCATATTGCGGATGAGGCACCCTTGCAAAGGGTAAATCAAACAGGTAGTCCATTTCAGGCGTGGTTAAAGGACGTGGCGGCGGATTTATCCAAAGCTCACGATCGCCATGTTTTTGCACTAAAGGTCTTGCCGAGTAGGGGTTATTTTCCAGATGCAAAACGCGTGAGGCGTGCGCGTACAAAATCTTATCATTGACCAGTTTTTCAAACGAAGGTAAGCGCACTACGCTGTTGCGAGCATCCAGCTTAGAAGAGGGCGTATTATGCGTGCTTGGCACAGCGCCTAGTAAATTTTCAGCAGGATCAATTTGCGAAGGCGTCGTTTCACAGGCCACTTGATAAGGATTGGGTTGCAGCATAGCAAGACGCGGCTTGTCAATTCGATCGCTTGCGATTTGAGTCAGGTGTGCGGGAACCTGTTTTAACAGCACCGCCGTTCCTGCCACGTCATTGATGGCGCTGATCTCTTCCCCATGGGCTAGGCGATAAGTGATATCAATTAAGGCGCGCTCGGCATTACCAAACAGCAAAATATCTGCTTTGCTGTCGACTAAAACTGAGCGGCGCACTTTATCCGACCAGTAGTCATAGTGGGCAACTCGGCGCAGGCTCGCCTCAATACCACCTAGCACGATAGGGACATCTTTATAGGCTTGTCGGCAGCACTGGGAGTAGATGATCACCGCGCGATCGGGCCGTTTTCCGCCAACGTTATTGGGGGTGTAGGCATCATCGTGGCGTATTTTTTTATCGGCAGTGTAGCGGTGGATCATGGAGTCCATGTTACCGGCTGTAACACCAAAATAGAGATTGGGTTTGCCAAGTACTTGAAATGAGCTAGGATCATGCCAGTCGGGCTGTGCGATAATGCCAACGCGGTAGCCTTGCGCTTCAAGTGTGCGGCCGATGATGGCCATGCCAAAGCTTGGGTGGTCGATGTAGGCATCGCCGGTAACGATGACAATGTCGCAGCTATCCCAGCCAAGGGCATCCATTTCGGCGCGGCTTGTAGGTAAAAAAGGGGCCGTGCCAAAGCATTCCGCCCAATATTTTGGATAATCACGAATATCGTTTTTTATGGTCATGCAAAGATCGCAGTGTATGAGGCAAAAAAAGTTTGTGCCGAAGTGATAGTTTATGCTGCAAAGTTTAAAGCTTTGTGTTCATGAAGTATATCTTTTCGATCAAGATCACCCGTTTGTATTGGGCTTGCATGCGCTATAAAAGCTTTTTAATATTATTTTTTGGCAAAAAACAACCATCTATTTGTTTGTTGCACAGTAAGAATTTTAAAAATACGGGCAAGGAAAAATGAGTTCGAAGTGGAATATACGTTTTTATCAGATGGCGCAATTAGTGGCTTCGTGGAGTAAAGATCCTTCAACGCAAGTGGGCGCTGTGATAGCAAAAGGTAACCA
>JBOFXO010000160.1:0-8120 GCA_051654185.1 Vibrionaceae bacterium
ACGCAAATGTTTATTAGCCTGCATGATCCTCTGGTAGAATTTCGCGCATTAAAAGCTCTAGCTTTTGAGCGAGCTATTCACAATGAGACCATCCATGACTACACAAGTAAATAATCCACTTCACGGGCTAAGCCTTGAAAAAATTTTAACTCGGCTCGTTGAGCATTACCACTGGGACGGCCTGCATGACCGCATTAACGTCAACTGTTTTGCCAATGATCCGTCGTTAAAATCGTCACTCAAATTTTTACGCAAAACGCAGTGGGCGAGGGATAAAGTCGAAGCGCTCTATATCACGACTTTTGTTTAGCGGTGCAAAAGCGCTGAGCCTTACAAGGAGGCTTGCAAGCGCTTTAAGCCCTGATCACATTTAAGATTGCCTTTGCTTAACGCTGAAATTTTTAAAAATAAGGATTTATGATGCACATCAGCCACCTCGACCATCTTGTGCTCACCGTTGCCGATATTGCTACTACCGTGCGCTTTTATGAAAAGGTGCTCAGCATGCAATGCATCAATTTTGGCGTAGGTCGAGTGGCGCTCCAATTTGGCACCCAAAAAATCAACCTGCACCAGCGCGGCCACGAGTTTGAGCCGAAAGCAAAAAATGTCAAAGTGGGCAGCGCCGATCTCTGTTTTATCATTGACACAGCACTTGGTTTGGCGATGGAGCATGTGCAAAATCAAGGTGTGACGCTTATAGAAGGGCCGGTTAAGCGTACTGGCGCACAAGGCGCTATCACCTCATTTTATTTTAGAGATCCTGATGGCAACCTTATCGAAATAGCAACCTATGCAAACGAATAATAGGGCGCGCAGTGCATGTTTGCTCATAGACCGCTTTACCGTGTTTTACGAGGTAAAGCCTTTTTATGCACTTACCCCAAGTCGCTTTACCTGCATGATACATTCGCCTGTTGTTACCTGACTGATAAGGCTGTTAATATTGCATCAATTATCTATTTGTAGTTAAGTCATGACTGAATCAATTTTGCTCTTTGTTAGCGCAGTGCTGGTTAACAACTTTGTGCTGGTCAAATTTCTTGGACTGTGCCCGTTTATGGGCGTGTCGAAAAAACTCGACTCAGCCATCGGCATGGGGCTTGCCACCACGTTTGTGCTCACGCTTGCAAGTGCCTGCTCTTATCTTGTCGAACACTATTTGCTCGAGCCTTTTGGCGTTGGATTTTTGCGCACCTTAATGTTCATTTTAGTGATTGCGGTTGTGGTGCAATTTACCGAGATGGTTGTGCAAAAAGCAAGCCCTGTGCTCTATCGCCTGCTGGGGATCTTTTTACCCCTCATCACCACTAACTGCGCAGTGCTTGGCGTAGCGCTGCTTAACGTCAACCAAAATCATAATTTCGTGCAGTCGCTGGTGTTCGGATTTGGCGCAGCAGTCGGTTTTTCCCTTGTACTGGTGCTCTTTGCGGCGATGCGCGAGCGCATAAATGTCGCTGATGTGCCGCAGCCCTTTCGCGGTCCGGCAATTGCCATGATCACAGCGGGCCTGCTTTCACTCGCCTTTATGGGCTTCACCGGTTTAGTTAGGCCGTAACTATGTCTTTGTTTACTTTGTTAATGTGGGCACTGCTTGCCATCACTGTGCTGGGCGCCTTATTTGGCCTGCTACTCGGCTTTGCCTCTGTGCGCTTTAAAGTACAAGGCGACCCTATCGCTGAAAAAATCGATGCCATTTTGCCCCAAACCCAATGCGGGCAGTGCGGATACCCAGGATGCAAGCCGTATGCGCAAGCCGTCGCGAACGGTGAAGCCATCAACAAATGCATACCGGGTGGTCAAGAGACTATCGAAAAATTAGCCCAGCTGTTAGGCGTTGAGGCGCCAAGCGCAAACGCTGATGAAAAAGCAGCCTCTGAGCTAAAAATGGTAGCGTTTATCGATGAACCCAACTGCATCGGCTGCACTAAATGCATTCAGGCATGCCCAGTAGACGCTATCAGCGGCAGCGCTCGCCAATTGCACACAGTCGTAGAAGCGCTTTGTACCGGCTGCGAGCTGTGCGTCGCCCCTTGCCCTACAGATTGTATTAGCATGCACGCTATTACCACTAATCGCTACCAGCGTTTGCTCGCAATCCCAGTGAGGCAAATCAGCGCGGAGCCTGCGCAAAATATGCAAGTAGCAGACAATGCAGCCCCATCAGCCGATATTTTACAACCAACCGCGCCAAGGAAGCAGCCATGAGCGCTACACACAAGATACCACCCTCATCACCCATAAAACGCACACTTAAAAAAGTGTTTGGCTTTTTGCGCCTGTTAAAAATACTCAACGCGCTGCTAAATAAACTCAAAACGTGGCGTGAGAAAAAAAATCACAACCCGCAGCCACAAGAGCGGCTGGCTGAGATACAACAAGCGCAAGCAGCGCATTCACCTAACCCTTTGATGCAAGAAAATTTGTGGTATTTTCACGGCGGCATTCATCCGCAAGAAAATAAAGCGCAAACAGCAGGCACACCCATTTTGTCCATGCAGCTGCCGGCCGAATTTATTATTCCACTGCGCCAGCACATAGGCACAGCGGCGCCGCTGTGCGTGAGTGTTGGCGATCGCGTTTTAAAAGGGCAGCCGCTTACACGTTTGCCAGTGGTGCCAAGCCACAAGCAGATCAGCGAGTTAGAAATTATGCGCTGGCGCGAGGAGCCGCCGCTCACTTGCTGCGTGCATGCGCCAACCTCTGGCATCATCACCGCGATAGAGCCGCGGCCGGCTAATTGTGCTACGCCAAGCGATGAGCTGTGCGTGATTTTACAAACTGATTTTGAAGACGAAGCTGCAGCTCGCACCCCACTTTTGGATCATCAAACCCAGCCTGCTGCAACGCTTATCACGCACCTGCAGCAGATGGGGATTGTTGGCCTTGGCGGCGCAGGTTTTATCACGGCGCAAAAACTTATCAGCGCACAAAATTCCGCACTTTTGATCGTGAATGGCGTGGAGTGTGAGCCCTACATCACCGCAGATGATAGGCTTATGCAAGAGTACAGCGCGCAAATAGTGCAAGGCATTGAGATTTTGCAGCAGATCATAAAGCCTAAACAGGTGATCATCGCAATTGAAGACAATAAGCCCGACGCGATTGCCGCCATGACGCGCGCAAGCATTGATCGCGACTGGCTGCGCGTGCAAGCGGTACCGACTAAATACCCGTCAGGCGCTGAAAGGCAGCTCATCGAAGTGCTCACCGGCATGCAAGTCCCGACGGGCAAACACCCTTTTGATATCGGCATTTTAATGCAAAATGTCGCAACCGTTTTTGCTATCAAACGCGCCGTGATTGACGGAGAGCCATTGATTGAGCGCGTGGTCACCCTCGCAGGCGAAACCTTGCACCTGCAAGCTAACCGCTGGGTGCGGATCGGCACGCCACTTGAGTTTTTACTTAAGCAGCATGCTCATAAACCGCAAGCGCAGCAACGCCTGATCATTGGCGGACCGATGATGGGATATTGCGTGCCTGATGCGCGCATTCCCGTCACGAAAACGACCAACTGCGTGCTTGTACCAAGTAGCCGCGAGCTTGCCCATAAAGAGGCTGAGCAAGCCTGTATTCGCTGTGGTCAATGTGAGCAAGTTTGCCCCGCCTCTTTGCAGCCGCAGCAGCTGTTTTGGTTTGCCTCACATCAAGAGCTAGCTAAATGTGAAAAGGCAAACCTTGCGGCATGTATCGAATGTGGCGCCTGCTCTTTTATTTGCCCAAGTAAAATCGATTTAGTTCAGTACTACCGCAATGCTAAAGCGCAAATTGCGCAGCAGGCACAAAAAAAGGCAGCAGCAGACATTGCTAAAGCACGTTTTGAAGCACGGCAAATACGCCTTGAGCAAGAAAAACGCCAGCGCGAGCAGCATAATCTTGCACTGCAGCAAGCCAGTAAACCGGCCAGTGAAACGGCTGTCGCTAGCAACCAAGCAGCCGTTGCCGCCGCTATTGCCCGCGTTAAAGCGCGCCAGCAGCAAGCAAAAAGCGAGCAGGCACAAGCTCAGCCACTTAAAGCGCCATCTGAAAATACAAATGTTGCAAGCCCCGCACCCGCCGCTTTAACGCCGCTTGCTGACAAAAAAGAAACCGCAGAGTCCAACGATTTCATTGAGCCTGCACAAAATACGCCGGACGCAATGCCCCTTAAAGCTGCGCCCACGCAGCCAGTAAAAATAGGTGTTGCACCCGCGCAGCCAATGCAGCTTACAGCGCTATCTAGGCTCACGCTGCAAGCACAACCTGCGCTTAGCACTACACAAAACGAGCCCGCAGTGCCCAACGCCAATGCGCAAGACAGCGCAGAGCAAACCGCTAAACAGCCGCAAGAGGATAAGTAACCATGGCTTTTATGATCAGTGGCAGTCCACATCAAACTGCGCGCCTTACCACGCGCCAGATCATGCTGTGGGTTATTTTTTGTACGCTACCCGGCGTTGCCGCGTTAACCTATTTTTTCAGCTACGGCGTTTTGTGGCAAATTGCACTGTGCGCAAGCTGCGCGCTCATGATTGAGGCGGCCTGCCTTTCACTGCGCAAACGCCCCGTATTGCCCGCACTTTTAGATGGCAGCGCCCTACTCAGCGGCATTTTGCTCGGTGTGGCACTGCCCCCCCTTGCGCCATGGTGGGTTGGCTTTATCGGCTGCCTGTTTGCGATTGGTATTGCTAAGCAGCTTTATGGTGGCCTTGGGCAAAATCCCTTTAACCCCGCTATGGTCGGCTACGTTGTGCTGCTCATCGCTTTTCCAGTGCAGATGACAGCGTGGCTTGCGCCACAATCGCTGCAGATGCTCCCACAAGATCTACTGGACAGCTTTTGGGTTATTTTTACCGGCCACAATTTGGATGGTTTTACCAATTTGCAGCTGCGTGCAGCGGTCGATGGCACCACGATGGCCACTCCCCTTGATGCAATGAAAACGCTGCTAAAACAAGGACAACCCGTAAGTACCATTGCCCTTGAGCCCACATTTGCAGATTTTGCCGGCAAAGGGTGGAGCTGGGTCAACATGAGTTTTTTAGCCGGCGGGCTACTTTTGCTGCGCCGCAAGGTGATCCAGTGGCAGATCCCCGTGTCGATGCTAGCAAGCCTTTTTCTTTGCAGCAGCCTCTACTATCTGTTTTGTGCGCAAGAAGCCGCCTCGCCCGTATTACACCTTTTTTCAGGTGCAACCATGCTGGGCGCTTTTTTCATCGCCACCGATCCTGTGAGCGCTGCGACATCAAACAAAGGGCGGCTTATTTATGGTACGCTCATCGGCGTGCTGCTGTTTGTGATCCGCACCTTTGGCGGTTTTCCCGACGGCGTCGCTTTTGCCGTGCTGCTTGCAAACCTATCTGCGCCGCTGCTTGATCACTTTTGTACGCCGCCAAGCTATGGCACACAAGCACTTAACATTAGCCGTAATCGTGATGTAATTTGACATGAACAATGATCCCTTAAAAACCGCTGAGACCGCTGCTAAAGCTGCGCACGCTCAAAATGCTGCCACACAACCTTCAGCGCCGCCGCGCTTATGGCTGCAGATGGTCGAGCACAGCACCACCCTTGCGCTGAGCGCACTTTTGTGCACAGCGCTCGTCAGCGTCACTTACCTTGTGTGCGCGCCCTTTATTAAACAGGCGCAAGAAGAGCAGCAAAATCAATTACTCGAGCACGTTTTACCACGCTCTTTTTATAATAACGAACTGGAGCAAAGCTGCATTTGGCTCAATGATCCGCGTTTAAGCAAAGAAGCGGTGAAAGTGTACGTGGCTAAACGCGATGAAAAGCCGGTCGCCATGATAACGCAAGCCGTAGCCCCCGACGGCTACAGCGGCGCTATCACACTGCTGCTAGCCGTGGATCTGCAAAACACACTGCTTGGCATTTCGGTATTAGAGCACCATGAAACGCCAGGACTTGGCGACAAAATTGATAAAAAAATCAGCAATTGGAGCGACTCTTTAGTGGGTAAAACGCTGCAAAGCGAAAACGATAAACAGTGGCAGGTCAAAAAAGATGGCGGCCAATTTGATCAATTTACTGGCGCAACCATCACGCCTCGTGCAGTGGTTAATGCTAGCCGGCGCGCTATCTGGGCGCTGCAAGAGCAGCAAGCGCACATTCTTTCGCAGCACACACGTTGCAGTTTGACAAACAGCGAGGCAAACAATGGATAGCACTTTGCGCAAAAATGGTTTGTGGCACAACAACCCAGCCTTAGTACAGCTACTTGGCCTATGCCCGCTGCTAGCCGTGTCGAGCAGTGTTAGCAATGCATTAGGGCTTGGCCTTGCGACAACCTTTGTGCTGATCTTATCTAATACCAGCGTATCGCTGGCGCGCCGTTTTATCCCAAATGCCATTCGTATCCCCATTTTTGTCATGATCATCGCAGCTCTCGTCACCTGCGTGCAGCTGCTGCTCAACGCCTTTGCATTTACCCTTTACCAATCGCTTGGGATCTTCATTGCGCTGATCGTCACAAACTGCGTGATCATCGCGCGCGCAGAAGCCTTTGCCAGCAAAAATGGTCCAAAACTTGCCGCGCAAGATGGATTGTGGATGGGGCTTGGCATGACATTAACGCTAGTGGTGCTTGGCGCGCTGCGGGAGCTTTTAGGCAGCGGTTCGCTTTTTGCGGGAATGGAGCACCTTTTTGGCGATTGGGCAAAAATTTTAAAGGTGCAACTGTTTGAATTTAATGACCCATTTTTGCTAGCGATCTTACCCCCTGGTGCATTTATCGCCGTGGGTTTTTTGATCGCGGCTAAAAATTACTGGACGCTACGCGAAGAAAAAAAGCGCGCCCAAACCGCACATAGTGATGCCGCACTTTCGCAAGTGACAACCAATAACTAAAAAGAAGTACTCAAAAACAGCAGCAAAAAATCTCAACCACCGGCGGGTATCTTTGTAAAAAGATACTTGCCCCCATCAAGGCTAGGATCCCATGAATGCACAGCAACGCCTTACGATCCTCACGCGCCTGCAAGCGCATGCTCCCAACCCGCAAACCGAGCTTAATTGGCACACTCCCTTTGAGCTTTTGATCGCGGTGCTTTTATCAGCGCAGGCGACTGATATCAGCGTCAATAAAGCTACCCGCACGCTATTTGCTCAGGCGAATACGCCGCAAACCATGCTCGCACTTGGCGAGGAAGGCATCAAAGAACATATTAAATCTATCGGACTTTTTAACAGCAAAGCGCGCCATATTATCGCAACCTGTGAAAAGCTTTTAGCGCTGCATCAAGGCGAAGTGCCTGAAGATCTGCTTGCACTGCAAGCGCTTCCGGGGGTTGGACGAAAAACCGCTAACGTTGTGCTGAACACCGCGTTTGGCTGGCCCACCATCGCTGTAGATACACACATTTTTCGCGTTGCAAACCGCACAGGATTTGCACCAGGGGCAAATGTTTTGCGCGTTGAGCAAGCGCTTTTAGACGTTGTCCCAGATCAATTTAAACTTAATATTCATCACTGGCTGATCTTACATGGCCGTTATACCTGTGTCGCAAGAAAACCACGCTGTAACAGCTGTATCATTGAAGATTTATGCGAGTTTTCTGACAAAACTGCCTAAGAAAACTTTAGAGCAGTGCAAACAAACCCATAACAAAACAACCAATAAACAGACTTTTTTGCGCCAGATACAAGTTTTGTAGCTATTTCTTGAAACTCACGGTAAAAAACGTTATCTAATTAAAATTATCATCGTTAGATGCTTACAAGGACCTTCATGCTTGCTCAAAAATTTCAAAGCCTCACGCTGTACTTGCAAGAGCAAATCATCGGCCAACCTGAGCTGATCGAACAACTCCTCATTGCGCTACTTGCCGACGGCCACATTTTAGTGCAAGGGCCTCCTGGGCTTGCTAAGACGCGCGCGGTAAAAATGCTCGCCGACTGCATCGAGGGAGATTTTCACCGCATTCAATTCACTCCCGATCTGCTGCCATCGGATCTGACTGGCACCGATATTTTTCATCCTGAAACCGCAACCTTTAGCTTTCAGCCCGGCCCGATTTTTAACTCGCTGCTGCTTGCTGACGAGGTCAATCGCGCACCGGCAAAAGTGCAAGCGGCCATGCTCGAGGCGATGGCAGAAAAGCAGATCAGCGTAGGGCACA
>JBOFXO010000161.1:0-1489 GCA_051654185.1 Vibrionaceae bacterium
AGCGCAGCAACTTTCCTCAAATAAAACATTCTGAGAATAAGCTGCGTGACATTGAAAAGGAGATGGTGGAGGCGATTGAGCTCTTTAAACGTCTCGCGGGAACTGCAGGGCAGTCTGATGTAGAACAAGCTAGCAATATTGTAAATAATGGTGAATCGCAATCAGGCCAAGAAGCAGGATCTCAACAAACAGTGCCAAAAACACAAGATGCAGAGCGTGCTGAAGGTGAACCTAGTGATAATGGGGCATTTTTATTTGGCGGCGCAGATGCATTTCCGATCCGACGCATTTTGGATGATAAGGAAGTTGAAGAATATAAGCATGAATATAATAAATGGGTTGAGGGCCAAACAGAGCAAGAAGAAGTACATCACCGAGAAAAACGCCGAGCTAATGAAGATGTTGATCCTCTGCACTATCTAACGCTTGATTACGCCGCAGCTCACCCTAATGCCCCTGCTTTGGATTTATCAGATATTAAGAACGCTCTCACCGACTATGTTGCAGCCGTGCAAGGGCAAGCCGATCCAGATGAGATTGAATATAGGTTTAATCTTCTTGAATATGAGATAGCCAAAGTTCGCCATCAAAACAAAGCAGCTGATACTTTTCTTTGCGATGCAGCTGATTTGTATTCTATTCGCATGCTAGATACCGACCCTAACGTACGCCTCGGTTATGCCTATTATCAGCAACGAGCACGTGAAGCCGCAAGCCAAGGGTTTACTTATTATGACACCGGCTTAGAAGAGTTTTATGGTTTTAAGACAACCACTTACCACGATGATCCTGCAAGCGGAATGGCTCATCGCGCGACGGCGCTTACCGCAAAAACCTTAGCTGCTGTTGAAATGAAAGAAACCTTAGATGGATTTCGCTATGGTATGGCTATGGCAGAGATTGCAATTTACTCACAAATGCTCATGCATAAAGAGTCTAAAAAAATTGCTAGCGCCATTATAGCAAGGCAAGATCAAAACCAATATTACCCTCAAGCAAAACGAACAGTCCTAAAGCTGAATAAAGAACTTGCAGCGGTTCCTAATTCTGATGGTAGCCCGCCTAAAAAATATCGCTTTAAAGCTATGTTATTTGCGCAGGCACAAATTGCTGTTGATGGCGCCCCTCTTGCGCCCACAAATCTTGGCCTTTGCGATCTGCTAGCAACTTCAATAGCTTATGAGCTTAAAACTGCAAAAACAGACAGTACCAGCACCAGAGCCGCCGATGGCACAAACGTACACACCCTAAAGCAAATCTTTGAAAGGCTCGATGATCTAGATGATTATCTATCTGCTGATCCAGTCTTTGCTTATCGCTTTATGCAAGGCGCAACCCATATTAATGATGAGCTGCAAATTGCTCGAAATGTGGATTTTGCAAAATATCGCCGTAAGCTTAATTCGCTTGATGACTTACCTAAGTACATCACTCGTATAGCTAAAGATGACCCTATTGTGCTTAGCTTTGGGCGGCTTTCTCAAAATTG
>JBOFXO010000162.1:0-1284 GCA_051654185.1 Vibrionaceae bacterium
CATTGATCAGCTGCACCTTGCCTTGGCGATTTTTGGCTTTATGGCTCGAGAGCACCCAAACATAAGTGGCAATGCCTGTGTTGTAGAACATGTCGGTCGGCAGCGCGATAATAGCTTCGAGCAAGTCATTTTCTAAAATATAACGGCGAATTTCACTTTCACCACTGCCCGCGCTACCCGTAAAAAGTGGCGAGCCGTTTAAGATAATGCCGATGCGCGAGCCGCCTTCGTTGTCAGCTGAAGGAAAGCGCATTTTGCTAATCAAATGCAGCAAAAATAGCATGGAGCCATCAGAGACACGCGGCAAGCCTGCGCCAAAGCGCCCCTTACAGCCTTTTTCTTCGTGTTCCTCGGTGACCTGTTTTTGGATTTTCTTCCAATCCACACCAAATGGCGGGTTTGACAACATATAGTCAAACTTATAGTTGCGGAGCTGATCATCAGATAAGGTATTGCCCAGCTTGATATTATCAACCTTTTGCCCCTTGATCAGCATGTCAGCCTTACAAATAGCGTAAGATTCGGGGTTGAGCTCTTGCCCAAAGGCAGACAAGGAGGCTTTTTCATTAAGCTTATGCACGCACTCCATGCTAGACGATAAAAAGCCGCCCGTACCTGCGGTTGGATCATAAATTGAGCGCACAAGGCTTGAGCTGGTTAGCTCTTTCTCGTTAGTAAAAAGCAAAGAAGTGGTCAGATCAATGATATCTCGCGGGGTAAAGTGCTCCCCTGCGGTCTCATTAGAACTTTCGGCAAATCGCCTGATCAGCTCTTCAAATACTAAACCCATGCCATAATTGCTGATAGTATCGGGGTGAAGATCCGTGGTGGCAAAACTCTTGGCGATCTTGTAAAGCAGACCTACTTCTTCGAGCTTGTCGAGGGTATTGAAAAAATCAAAATGCTCAAAAATCTCGCACGCGTTAGGACTAAAAGACTGGATATAGTTTTCGAGGTTTTTCGCGACGTCATTTTCACCAAGGCGATTTAGGTCCATTTGCGAGGTGTTGTAAAAGCTTTGCTGAGCGGCATGGGTGAGCAGTTTTCGTTGCGTATCAATCGGCATGGCTTTCGCGGTTTTAAACTTATCTAAAACGGCGGGTTTTGTGGCTTCGAGCACACACTCTAAGCGCCGCAGCAAAGTGAAAGGAAGGATGATGCGGCCGTATTGAGATTGCTTGAAATCGCCACGCAGAAGGTCAGCAACTGACCACAAAAACGCAGCTGTTGAAGAGAAATTGTTGCTATCCATTATGATCAGCACATTAAATAAGAAAATTTGCG
>JBOFXO010000163.1:0-6618 GCA_051654185.1 Vibrionaceae bacterium
GCGAATTTTGATAGCGGGAGTGGCCATAAATATCTACCGGCAAAAAGTAGTAATAGATCAGAATGGCCGATCGCCGTCAAGCTTTTTTAAATCCTAAAACAGGTGCGGAATCACGGTTTTACCTGCCCTTTAATATTCACACTATAGGCAAGCGCGATTTTGCGTTTGCTCAAGTGCGTTTACTCGTCAATCGGAGCTTAAAACAGCTAGTTGCAACAGTTGTGTTAGCGGGCGAAAAAATTTGCTTGATACAAATGAGAAAAAGCCCCGTCAATTGACGAGGCTTTTCTGAATGTGGCTCCTCCAACAGGACTTGAACCTGTGACATACGGATTAACAGTCCGCCGTTCTACCGACTGAACTATGGAGGAATAATGGTGCCTCGAGGCGGAATCGAACCACCGACACGGGGATTTTCAATCCCCTGCTCTACCGACTGAGCTATCGAGGCATGGTGCCGGCTACCGGAGTCGAACTGGTGACCTACTGATTACAAGTCAGTTGCTCTACCAACTGAGCTAAGCCGGCACACTGTTGCTTTGCACCTAATGGTGCCTCGAGGCGGAATCGAACCACCGACACGGGGATTTTCAATCCCCTGCTCTACCGACTGAGCTATCGAGGCAACGCGCTTATTAAACTGATTTTCCGATGTTTGGTCAATGTTTTTTTTTACAAAAGTGCTTATTTTAGCTTAACTGCTGCAAATGAACGCAATATGCTGCAAAAAAATACAATTATTGATATGAAAATAGTTCTTTTTGGCCAGAAAAGAGGTTATTAGCCAATAAAATAAATTGAGCGCGGTCAATTTTAACTCACTGACCGCGCTCGTTTAATCTTACTCAATGCATTAAGGCAGCTAACTAAAAGTCAAGCAATACTGACTTTGCAGCCAGTATTCATCTAAAACTAATTTTCTTTATTTGCGTCTTCTAAAAACTCTGCCGGCGGCGGAGTCCATTCGCGCTCAGTCATACTGTGCCGATCAAGACGGTCGGTATTCATCGCTTGATAAATCGACTGCTCAACCTGTAAGAACAGGTTAATATAGTTACGATTTTCCTCGCTATTTTTCCACGTTTGATAAAGCTGCTGACGATTTTTCTTCTCAATCGCTAACACTTTCGCCTTTTGCTGCTCAGCTAAGAAGGGATGAACATTCAACGAACGCAGCGCCTGAGTACCTAACTCGAGTGCAGAGTGAAAGGTTTCCGCCTCAATAAAGTCGGCGCCAGCATCAAGCAACTTATAGTAGTGATCCCTATCAAAAGCGCGCGCGAGCACAATCAGTTTTGGATAAGTTTGCTTAATAAAATAAACCAGATCTGTGCTTGCTTGCTGATTATCCATCGCGACCACAAACAAGCTAGCCTCTTCAATGCCTGCTTGGTGCAGCAAATCATGCTGCGTTGCATCGCCGAAATAACTTTTAATATTAAGCTTTCTTAAGTTTTCCACCTGCGACGCTTGGTGATCAAGCACGACCGTTTGCACGCCATTTGCACGCAGCAGACGGTTAACCACTTGTCCAAAACGGCCAACCCCCGCAATAATAACCGCCCCTTTTTCATCAATTTCATCGTCAGGCTGATTTTGCTGATTAGAGCTTGCTTCAATGCGAGGTAAAATCACCTTTTCATAAAGCATGAACAGCAGCGGCGTTAAAAACATTGAAAGCGCAACAACAAGCAGCAATATTTGAGTGGTATCAGAAGGCAATACGTTGTTTTGCTTTGCAAAATTTAACAGCACAAAGCCAAACTCCCCCGCCTGCGCCAAGCTTAAGCTAAATAACCAGCACGCAGCCGAGCGGATCTTAAACAGATAGGCAATCGCGAATAACACCAGCGCTTTAAGCAGCATTAATCCCAAAGAAAGCAGGACAATGAGCAAAAAGTTAGCCATTAGCACATCAACATCAATGTTAGCGCCAACCGTAATAAAGAATAAGCCCAGCAGCAGCCCTTTAAATGGCTGAATATTTGATTCTAATTCGTGGCGAAAGGCGCTGTTTGCCAAAACCACACCCGCAAGGAAAGTACCAAGCGCAGGTGAAAGGCCGATCAAATTCATCAGCGCAGAAATACCAATCACCAGCATCAGCGCTGTTGCGGTAAAAATCTCGCGGATCCCAGATGCTGCAACGAAATTAAACAAATGGTGACTAAAATAGTAGCCCGCGCCAACCACTCCTAAAATGGTTCCAGGGACCACAAGCGCTATCGCCCAATTAGGCAGATTTGCCACAAGACTCAGCTCTGGCGCACCCGCTTGCGCCACATTTTCAGCGCCCGCAATAAGCTCAGGCAGCGCAAGCAAAGGGATCAGCGCCAGCATTGGGATAACGGCAATATCCTGAAATAGCAAGACAGAGAAGGCATTACGGCCCCCCTGCGTTTTTGTCCAGCCCTTTTCATTAAAGGTCTGTAGCACAATCGCAGTTGAGGAGAGGCTTAACACAAATCCTATCGTGACAGACTCTTGCCAATGCATGTCAAAAAATTGCGCGATCAGCATAACAAAGCAAGTGGTTAAAATAAGCTGCAGCCCGCCCAGTCCAAGCAGGCGCACACGCATTCCCCATAACATTTTCGGATCAAGCTCAAGCCCGACCAAAAACAGCATCATTACCACACCAAATTCAGCAAAATGCTGGATCGTTTCAGCTTCATCACCGCCTACAATACCTGTAATAGGGCCAATAATTGCGCCAGCAACTAAATACCCAAGAACAGATCCAAGGCCGATTTTTTTAGCAATAGGAACAGCAATAACCGCTGCGCACAAATAAATAAACGCCTGTAAAAAAACACTCGTCATTATTCATTACCTATAAAAATAGAATTTAGCGAGCGTGACGTTATAAATTCCCGCCGAGCAAGCGAATGAAATTTAACTTTATTATGAACAAGATTGAGCAATAAGGTTCGATAGCTATTTATATGCAAACCTATTTTGCCATCCTCAGTTGCAGAGCGCGCGCCAAATAACACAAAGGGGGCTAAAAATTTCATACCGGTAACATGAGTCATGCGCTCTAATGGTAAAAGCAGCTCTCTTATATTAAATTCACCAACACCATTTTTTTGATAAACATCTTCTTTTCCTCCGGCAGAAATAGCGCACATAAAATATTTTTCTTTTAATTTAGTCCCATCACTTCCGTAGGCAAAATTATATTCCAAAACCAAATCTTGCCACTCTTTTAAAATAGAGGGCGTTGAATACCAATATAACGGAAATTGAAACAGAATAATATCGTGTTCAAGCAAGCGCTGCTGCTCTTTATCAATATCAATATGGTATGTTGGATATTCAGCATATAAATCAACAGCTGTCACTCCAGATATACTTTTTGCCATATTAAATAATGGCAAATTAACCTGCGATCGCCGTTGCGATGGATGTGCCAGCAGCACTAATACTTTATTTTTTTTATTTTCCACCAGCACCCTCTTATCTTGTCAGCAAATGACTATAAAAAACACGCATATCCATAGAGTGCACAATTTAAACAAAGAATAAGCAACTAATAAATATTCGTTAACTTACATGGGCAACGCATATTTTTTTAGCGCGTTCTATTGCTTTATCTATGCTATTACCAGCAATAAAGGTTAGCGTAAAGACAAAAGAAAGCTCTATGCCTAACTTTAAAAAGTGCAAGCGAACAGACTCCTGCAGCTGCTCTAATTTTTTCTTGATCCCATCTCTTGCTACTGAATCAAAGATAATAACAAACTTATCATAATCATATCGTAAAAATATATCTTTTCCTCTTAACGAGGATGAAATGATACGGCTAAATTGAACAAGGCAATCGTTGCTAATATCATGACCGAGCTTGTCATCTATTATTTTTAAATTATCGAGAGAAATATATGAAAGCAATGAATCTTGATAATAAGAGAAATCATTTTTTAAATATTCTCTTGCATAGCATCCTGTTAATTTATCTTTGCTGACACTGTCTAAGGATTTACTCGATTTACAAATATTCGTTAAAATGAAAACTTCATCGTTATAAATTAATTTTTCACGAATAGTTTGGTATGTTTCACCGCCAAACATCTCTTCATCTATATAAAACATCACCTCTGGCTCAGAAATTAAAAGCATATCTTTTTCTATACAAATAGAATAATCTTTATTTCTTTTAATAATTTCTTGAGGATCAATCCCAACTAAAGAGCCGCCAACTAAATCCTTATGCGCCATATTGTCATAAATAACAACGCCTTTTCTATTGCGAATAATAACTAGCTTTTCAGTAGAATCAATAAGTGCAACCACGCCATTATTGATCACATTAGAATCTTTAAAATAAATATTGCGCAGATTGTTTAATGTTTTATTAAAGTCTTTGTTATAAACCAAATTAAACGGATCTTTTTCTTTTATTAATAAATTAGCTTTTGTTTTTTCCCATAAAGTTATTTGTTCATTAACAATTGCATTATATAAACTATAGTCTAAATCATGTACGAAATGATCTTTGTCATTTTGGTGATCAGTTGGTTCACTCGCTTCATTAGTAAAGCTTGGCAGTTTAATAATTTCTGATAAAGGCATTGGCTTATGATAAAAAAAGCCTTGAATAGTCGGATCCTTTGAAAAAACCTCAATAAGCTCTTTTTGTTTTCTTGTTTCTACACCTTCAAAAACAATTTTTCTCGTACACAATGAATGTATTTTTCCATAGAGAAATGCAAGATGTTTAAAATTAATATAATTACTTTCTATATTTTTTAATAATGAGCGGTCAAACTTTACTTCATCGGCAGAAATCGCTAAAGCAACATCAGTTCTTGCGAAATCCTTGCCAAAATCATCTACCGATATTTTGATACCGTGCTCTCTTAGCTGCTGAATATTGGCTAAAAATAGCTCATTAATGTTTGCCTGCTGATACTCAACAAGTTCAAACATCACATTACTTCCGGCTAATTTACATAATGCCTGCTCAATGAATTCGTTTGATAAAATACTTTCGGGATGAATATTGATAGAAATATCGGTAAGCACATTATATTTCTCAATATCATCTACACACTTTTGCATGACACTGAGATCTAAATCCACAGCGTCAGGGCGACTTCTTATGAAATCGATCGGCGAAATACCTTGCTCTGTAGGTCTTAGCAGCGCCTCTAGTCCAACGATTTTACTTTCTTTAACTTTTGGCTGGTATAACAGATAAAAATCGTTCATTTGGTTACTTTTGTGTTGGAATATAATTGTGCTAATCAAATTGCTTCGCTGGTAGCAACCATTACATTTCAATTAAAGGTTATCTCACCTAAAGCGAAGCAATCACCTTGTGACCTGCCCTTTTGCGGCGGATCCGCCTCGCAAAAAACAGTCGACTTTATGCGAAAATTTGAATAGCAATCACATTATCAATTCAGAGCAAAAGAGTAACTGAAACAACAAAAATAACCAATTACTCTAAGGGACTATTTTTTGTGATTTGATCAAATTACCACCTTCATGTTCTGCTGTCACTCGCAGCATCTCGCTCGTATTTAGCATGTGCTGCGCGCTCACCAAATAGTTGCGCAGCCCTTCAACAGAAGAAACACCAATACTCATGGTAAGTTTACTCGAGCGCCCCGCACCAAGAGAGACATTTGCAACACCGAGCAACAGTTTTTCAGCAATTTGCAAAGCAAGTGCGTTATTTGTGTGCGGCAATAACAGCGCAAATTTAGCATCTTGCAAATAAGCTAAAATATCGGTGCCACGCACACCACCATCCACACTCAGCCATTGACTTATCGCGATCAAATTTGCATTTAGCTCATCAGGCGCGTCACCTAGCGCAAGTCTTTGCGGCCATTCGTCAACGGAAAAAAGAAGCAAGCTTAGCGATGTGCGATAACGGTAAGCGCGCAGCAGCTCTTTCGATAACTTTTGCTCAAAAGCGGCTGCATTAAATAGCCCTGTGAGAGGATCAAGTGGGTCGAGATGTTCATCGCTAGCATACGTTGTCGATGAGCTAACACCTAATAAGTTTGAGCCAATAGGATCTGTCAATGCCACCGCGTCGTATTGAAGCTCATCAAGCCGTTTTTGCTTACTTTTTTTGCGCAGCGAAAAAAGTGCAATCAATAAGACAAGGCATATGGCGGCAAATAAAATCGCCGCACCCATGAGCAGCTGCACCTGATAAGTCGCCCACAAGCTCTTTTTACTGTTTACAAGACGCGCACCTTCAGGGAGCGCTTTTTCTGCCACCTTGTGTTTTTCAAGCAGCGCGCGATCAAAATACCAGCCTAAATTTTCATCGCTGATCTGCGGCAAATGGTTTTTATCCGCTAGCGAGAGCACTTTGAGCGCCATTTTCGCCGCTGCGCGCCCTTGTGTCTGTCCACTGATCACCTGCCCGCCAATACTGCCGTAACCAATATGCGTAAGCCAAAAACTGTAAATGGGCGCAGCTGTCATCGCTTTAACCATGCTAATCGTCTGATTTGCGCTTAAATAATACCGGTTTTCACTAGGCAAACGCTCAGCAAGCATGAACAACAAAGCCTCAGGCCCAAGCTTATCGATGGCTTGCTGCAGCTCTTCTTTTTTAGTAATAAAAGCAAAATCAACGCTTAAAGAGCGCGC
>JBOFXO010000164.1:0-1700 GCA_051654185.1 Vibrionaceae bacterium
GTTTTGCCTGCAGTCGCATTTGAGTACGCTGAGCGCAAACAATGGTTTTATTGCACCTTATGCTCGATTGTCTGCGCGCTCTTGATAGCATTTTCCCTTTACGCTAGTTATCAGCATTTTGATAAAGCCTCACTTGATAAATCAAAGGGCTCTGCAGCGTATGAGATGAAACTTGAGCAAATAAAGGATTTAGAAAAGCAAAGAGATATTTATTTTCAGAATGACAGAGCAACTCTAGCAACGCCAACGCTAGAAAGACTTGAGAGAGCAAAGCAAGAATTGCTCTCTATGCCAGCGCCTCAGCGCGTAGCTGCTCAAGTGGATTTAATAGCAAATCTAACGCTAGCAGTACTGCTAGAATTAAGCGTTTTTGCGTGTCATGTAGCACTGCGCCGCAAGAAGAAAAGCAGCTCTCACAATAGCTCAAAAAAGAGCATCTCAAAAAGCGCTGCTCTCTATAGCGCGCAAGGCTTTGCTGATGATGCAGAGAGCATAAAAAGCGCTGCAAAAAGCGAGTCAAACTCGCTCTCTGTAGATGAGTTAGCGCTGCTAATAAAGAGCAGAGGTCAAGCTGCTTTAACGTATCGAGAGCTAGAGAAAATCTATAACATCTCAAGCAATAAAGTGCGTGAGGTTAAGAAGTTTTTAGAGCAAGGCTCTGCTTTGAAAGCGGTTAATTAATCCAGTACAGCAAACTCGAGCCGCTCTCGCTAGCGGCTTTTTTGTGCCTGCCATATTGCTTTTAAATAAAAGCGCTTGCCGCTGCGCCTAATATTCCACTCATTAGCGCTCTGATAGTTGGTAAATTTGGTAAATTGGTAAACGCTGCTCTCTGTCCGAGCTAGCAGCTTATTTCTCTTGCGCCAATAGCTGGCTTTTGATATTTCGCGCACGCCTGCGCAATGTGTAACTGCTAGAAGAATTGCACGCGAATGTAAATAGAAAAAAACCGCTTTTGTGTCTGGACTAGATGAGTTTTGCGCGAATGCAAAGACGTTTCTCGCGCGCGTAAATGCGAGAAAGCTTGCAGCTTTTCTCTGCGCCGTCAAGGGCTCGAGCTCACCTCTCAGAGCTGCTCATTTTTTGACCTAAAAAAGAGCATTGCTTTATACCTACGCGCACGCGCATTAATGTGCCTCGAAAAAAATTCAAAAAAATGAAAATCAGCTTTCAAGAAAACAAGAAAAACAAGAAAAGCTCTCTCTGTTATCGCCTGCTATATCAGGCTGTTATGCCGTTTGAGCCTGAGACTATTTTTATACATTATGATAAAATGGCTGTGATTTTTTTGGTGCAATCACGTGAGAGAGGCTCGATATGATTTATCTAAAATACTGCTCAAAAAATGAGCGTGTAACTATTTCGAATATTCAGCCAAGCGCTAAAAAAGTTAGCTTTGCGGCGCTCTGTGAGTCTCTAGCTAAACGCCTGCAGTCTGATAGATTTGCTGCCATTAATACCGATTTAAACGGGCTCATTGAGCTGCTAAGAGCAGAGCTCGCTCTCTCACGTTATGAGCAAATTTCTTTACCACCGTGCGCGCTATATTCGATTTATGAGCGAGCTATTCTCGCTAGCTAAATCTTTTCCCTTTTAGCAAATAAAAAAAAGGAGCCCTTTGCGGCTCCCTTGTCTTTTTAGCTATCTATCAGTGCAGCTCTATAGCTGCTCGCTGTATCGCATCAATGAGAGGCTTTGCT
>JBOFXO010000165.1:0-1484 GCA_051654185.1 Vibrionaceae bacterium
CTGATCTGCTAAATAGCCCGCTTTGCTTTAATTATACAATATTATATTATATGAATATGTAAAGTGTTCTCGTAAACACGAGTAAAATAGCTGACTGGCGAAGAAAACCGATGAATAACACGCCTATTAACCAAGAAAAGATGCACAATGCCGCCAGTGCTGCCGCCAGTGCTGCCGCCACAGTATTGCGCGCATTAGCCAACGATGATCGGCTGCTTCTGTTGTGCCACTTAAGCCAAGGAGAAGCTTCTGTCGGGCAAATAGAAAACGCTCTGGGAATTGGACAACCAACGCTGTCACAGCAGCTTGGTGTTGTGCGCCGCTTGCAACTTGTAGCAACTCGCCGCGAAGGAAAGCAGATTTTTTACCGCATTGAAGATCCAAAGGTATTGATTTTACTTAACACTCTTTATCACCTGTACTGCCCTGAAGATAAAACAGAAGGTATTAACCATGACCATTGATCTGGCGCAATTCACCCCACTTTTGAGTTTTATCGGGGGAATATTAATTGGCTGCGCAGCCTCAATATTAATTTTATTTTGCGGACGAATAGCTGGGATCAGCGGCATCATCGGTGGACTATTCGCCACACGAGCAACAGATCATAGCTGGCGGCTGGCATTCTTACTTGGGATCATCATCTCACCACTGGTATATGGCCTTGCTCAGCCGCAGCCAGAGATCGAAATTGCCGCATCTTGGCCACTGCTTATCATCGCAGGACTTTTAGTTGGGATCGGCACCCGCTACAGCTCAGGCTGCACGAGCGGTCATGGTGTATGTGGTCTATCACGCCTATCGCCTCGCTCTTTAGCCGCTACATTAACATTCATGAGCGTTGCCTTTATTACCGTTTGGCTGATGGGGTTACTAGCCTGACGCACCCCACATTATAAATTATTCAAGGAAGCATGTATGAATCTGTTTTTTTCACTTTTGGCAGGCCTTATATTTGGCATTGGACTGCTGCTCAGCGGCATGGCAAATCCTGCAAAAGTGATTGGTTTTCTCGATATCACCCGCGTCTGGGATCCGTCGCTGGCATTCGTTATGGGCGGCGCTATCAGTATCGGTTTTTTTGCCTTTCGCTTGGCAAAAAAGCGCAGTGACTCAGTGTTCGGCGGCGCTATTAATCTTCCAAGCAGCAAGCAAATTGATAAACGTTTGATAGGCGGCGCTATTTTATTTGGGATCGGTTGGGGGTTGGCGGGGATCTGCCCAGGGCCTGCGCTAGTGCTTCTTGGCGCAGGAGTAACTAAAGGTGTCATCTTTTTTAGCGCTATGCTCGCTGGGATGCTGCTTTTTGAGTTTATTGAACGTCAACAAGCAAAGCGTAAAGGCCCCTAGTGCTCTTTCCATTTAATTCTGACTGGTTAAAGTGCCATATGCTCGGTTTAGTTTCTGCCGAGCTCCATCTACGTCAAACATCCAATTGATGCTGGCTTTTTCTGAATTTCTGTTGTTTTCCCAAGCCTTGAGCT
>JBOFXO010000166.1:0-6804 GCA_051654185.1 Vibrionaceae bacterium
AGCTCATGGTGAGAGCCTTGCTCAATGATCTTTCCTTTATCTAAAACCACTAAGCGATCCATTTCTGCGATGGTTGATAAGCGGTGCGCGATGGCAATCACCGTTTTTCCAGCCATGAGCTGATATAGGTTTTCTTGGATTGCGGACTCAACTTCAGAATCAAGTGCGGATGTGGCTTCATCAAGAATAAGCAGAGGTGCATTTTTTAGCAGCGCCCTCGCGATTGAGATCCGTTGCCTTTGCCCGCCTGATAATTTTACGCCGCGATCGCCAACTTGCGTAGCGTAGCCGCTATTACCGTTTTGATCTTTTAATTGCATAATAAAATTATGAGCGTGCGCTTTTTCGCTTGCCTCGTGCAGCTCTTCTTCGCTCGCTTCTGGCCGTCCGTATAAAATGTTTTCGCCGATAGTGCGATGCAAAAGTGAAGTGTCTTGTGTCACGACGCCGATATTTTTGCGTAAAGAGTCTTGAGTGACATGATTGATATCCTGACCATCAATAAAAATTTGATTTTCTTCAACATTATGAAAGCGCAGCAGCAAATTAACCAAAGTTGATTTTCCTGCACCAGAGCGCCCCACAAGTCCTACTTTTTCGCCTGGTTTTATGGTTAATGACAGGTTATCAATAACTTTTGCATGCTCATCGTAACCAAAGCTTAAATTTCTAAATTCAATTTCGCCTTTTGTGACAAGGAGCTGCTTTGCATTTAGCTGATCGGTGACTGTAATGGGGGCGGCGATTGTTTGCATCCCATCAGAAGCGGTGCCGATTTGCTCAAACAGTGCGCCGATTTCCCACATGATCCACTTTGATAAATTATTGACGCGTAAAGCAAGGCTAATGGCAATCGCGATAGCGCCAACTGAGATGGCAGAATGCACCCATAGGTAGACAGAAAGGGCCGTAATGCTGAAAAGTAAAAAATAATTGTTGATCTCAACCGTAATGTTAAAGCCACTCGCGAGCCGCATTTGTCGATGTACAGTGTGCAAAAAGCTGGTCATGCTCTCTTTGACGTGCTTGGTTTCACGATCGGTATGTGAGAACAGTTTTACTGTTGTAATGTTGCTATAGCTGTCTACAATGCGGCCAGTCATCGATGAGCGCGCGTCGGCTTGCTCTGTTGCTATTTTTTTCAATTTTGGAACGAAATAAGCTTGTAAAGAG
This sequence comes from Vibrionaceae bacterium, assembly GCA_051654185.1. Taxonomy (GTDB): domain Bacteria; phylum Pseudomonadota; class Gammaproteobacteria; order Enterobacterales; family Vibrionaceae; genus Enterovibrio. The sequence goes on from JBOFXO010000166.1 coordinate 1,174, forward strand.
ACATAGCACACGAGCCAAAACAGCATTGGCAGGATCAAACGCAGATCGGCTTGAGCGACGATCACCATCATGGTGGCAAAATAGACCACGATATACACAGCAACATTTAAGATCTTGATGGCCGAATCGCGAATGGCCAGCGCCGTTTGCATCACTTTTGTTGCAATACGACCTGCAAAATCATCTTGGTAGAAGCTAATGCTTTGTTTGAGAAGATAACGGTGCGCAAGCCAGCGGATCGCCATCGGAAAATTGCCAAGCAGCGATTGGTGTAAGATCAGCGAGTGCAAACCTATCAAAAGGGGAATACACAGCGCTAAGGCTGCAAAAAAAAGTAACGTAGGTTGCTCTTGCTGCAAAAATGTCTTCGGATCTTGTTTTGCAAGCCAATCTACCAGCTCGCCCATGAAGCCAAACAGTGAAACTTCTGCAATGGCAATGATCACCGTTAAGGCTGACATAAGCAGCAGCGGTTTAATAAAACCACGCGAGTAGTGGAAAAAGAAATCTCGCAAATTTTGCGGCGGTGTGACTGGCTCTTCAGGTGGGAAGGCGTTAGTCAAACGCTCAAAGAAACGAAATAGCATGTTTTGTCCAAAAGTAGCTAGCTTATACAAAAAAACCCTCATAGCAAAGCTACGAGGGTTGAATGAGTCGTCGTGGTAACGATTATTGTTCGATAACAACTAACTCTGGAGAGAATACTTCAACGCGGCGGTTTCTCATGCGGCCTTCGCGAGTGTCGTTAGTCGCAACTGGGTTGCTGCTAGACAGACCTTGTACGATCAGGCGGCTAGTGCTGATGCCATTAGTGATGAAGTAGTTAGCAACAGTTTGCGCACGTTTTAGAGACAGAGGCTGGTTAATTGCATCTGGACCTACGTTGTCTGTGTAACCACTGATCACTGCAGTCGCCTCTGGAACGTCTTGCAGACGTTGTAAAACAGGCTGTAGCATATCGATGGTTGAACCACTTAGCTCACTGCGGTTAAAGTCAAATTGCACTGAACCGTAAATCTCAGGGATCAATACTTCATTAACCACTGGTGCAGGTTCAATTGTTTCAGTAACTTCAGGCTCTACTACAGGCGCATCGAAGTTACGACCGAAGTGGAAAGTGATACCCGCTGCTAACAGGTGGCTGTCACCTTGAGTTTTGTATTTTTGGTTCTCTGGAGCTAAATCTTCTTTATCCAGCTCTGGCATGTATTGGTATTCTAAACGCAGGTTAACAAGGTTGTTAACGCGATGATCAACACCGATACCAACTAGCCAGCCAAGGTCGTTTACTGAGCCGTAGTTTGTGTCATAGTTCCACCAAGACAGGCCCACTTTACCAAAAGCAGTAGTACGATCAGTTAGACCGTAGTTAAAGCGAGGAGAAAGAGTGAATGCAGTCAAGTCGCCGCTAACAGGAAGGAAAGAACCTGAATTAACAGCTACGCTGCCTAGGTAATCGTAAGTACTTTCGATGCCAAACCAGCTACCAAAATCGTAACCGATAATACCACCTACACCTACGTTTTTGTTGTCACAGCTTTCTAGTGAACAGGCGTTAGTGATAACAGAAGCTCCAACGCGAGCACCTACATAAAAACTTGATTTATCTACACCTGTTTCTTCATAGGTGTCTGTTGCATACTCTGCAGTAGCAGCAAAAGAGCTCATCGCTACAAGAATGCTGATACCAAGAACTGTTCTTTTCATTAACTTACTCCACATTTTTTATATATAGTTCACTCAATTGAAATGTTCCAAAAGAGTGGCACTGAGCGCCAACGAACCTAAAAAGCTTATTGAAAGACTAAACTGATATAGACTATTAAACACTAAGTGGATGCTTGTAAGTCCTAATTCATTTCTGGTTTTCCTAATTGTAACGCTACCAGAAAAATCAGGCTGCACGTTGATTTTATCTCTGTACAAGCAAATCACCTCTCATTATATGGAGAATGTTTTTTGTTGCAAGTGTGTATATATGAAAATTTATAAAAGAAGAAATAATTGATAGTGATTAAATCAAAATCATGCGGTTAAAAGTAACACGATTGATAGAAAATTTTGTTGGTAAATAAGTAAAAATAACAAAATTAAACTGCAGAAATATTCATTCTAAAAATGTATTAAAAAGTATCATCAAGTTATAATCAAAACGAAGCGTAGCTGTATTTTATGCGGTTCAACATTATAATAAGCCTTTTTTGTTTATTTTAAAGGTTTATTGATTTCATTATTGTCTTTAGGTGAAAATGTTGTCTGTAGCCTATAAGTTTTATAGTTAAAAATATGAATAAATTTATTTTGATCAAGTTATATAATTATGCATGCTGTTTGATTTTATAGGACAATTTAATTGTAGTGCAAATGATCTTTCTTGTTGTATATAAAACAGTTTTTTATTTTTCTTGCGCCGTAATTTTGCAATAATTTAATACTATTTTGTATAAATTATGGAATGAATGCGGCAACTTTTGCTAATTAAACATGTGTGTCAAACCATTTTTAAAATCTGTTGTGCTGCGTAATTTATATAAATAGCTAAAAGACTGTATTAAAAATATGCAAGTAAAGCGCGTTGTAATCTAAAGTTTTATCGTTATTTGTTCTATTTTAACGCTGTTGTTTATCTGTTTTATTTAATTAAATACGCGCTGAAATTGAATTTAAAGTTATGGAATAGGTCAATAAAAATGCCGTCAATTCTTTTTGATTTTGTGTGACTAGGTTTAATATAAGCTCGTTATTGATTACGTTTTGTTAAAGTTGCAGGTAATGCAATTGTTCAAGATAAAAAATATTTTATATGATAAAAAAGAGTTTCATTTTCACAGCGCCTAACATTTTGCCTAAAAAGGCATCGAGCTATTATTAATAATGATAACTTATTGATTTTTATTGAATTTTTATTCATGGCGGCTCGGTGTCATTGAAATAATAGGCGCACAAGGCAGCATACAGGAGCTGCAACTAACGGTATTTTTAACGCACTATGCTAGCCTATATATTCGTAAGGCGGTTTCTTGCAACAAGAGCCTCCTGCGATGTCATAACTTGTTGAAAGTTTTGTAGTAAAAAATGCGATAGGGTGATTATGAGTTTTTTTGATGGACTGTTTTTTTTGTTGATGCTGGTGGCAATCAGTGTCTTTTTTTCGATATCAGAGATTTCGCTTGCGGCATCGCGAAAGTTAAAATTGCAGATGTTGGCCGATGGTGGTGACGCTCGTGCGTTTAAAGTGCTCGCTTTGCAAGAGCAGCCAGGGGATTTTTTTACTGTTGTACAAATTGGTTTAAATACTGTCGCGGTACTGGGCGGTGTGCTGGGTGAAGGGGCGTTAAATCCTGCTATTAAAGAAGCCATTTCTCAAATTTATCAAGGTGATTGGCTTAGCCAGCTTAGCTCGGTAGCATCATTTATTTTGGTTACCGCGGTCTTTATTTTGTTCGCGGATCTGATGCCTAAGCGGCTGGCTATGATTTTTCCTGAAAAAATCGCGCTCAATGTCGTTGGGCTAATGCAGTTTTTTGTCAAAGTGCTTAGGCCGTTAGTGTGGCTATTTAATGGGTTGGCTAATGGTTTGTTTCGCCTGTTTGGCATTTCGATGGAGCGTAACGATGAGATCACGGCCGATGACATTTACGCGGTGGTGGACGCTGGCGCACAGGCGGGCATTATCCAGCATGAAGAGCGACAGCTGATCGAAAACGTGTTTGAGTCGCAATCACTTTTTGTGACTTCAGCGATGACCGCACGCGAAAACTTGGTCTACTTTACTTTGCAAGAAAATGAGGATCTGATCAAAGAGAAGATAGCCGCGCACCCACACAATAAGTTTTTAGTTTGCGATCAAAATCTTGATAATGTTAAAGGCGTGGTAGACGCTAAAGAGCTGCTTTTGCAAGTGGTGAGTGGGCAAAATATTTCGCTTAATAATGGCTCTTTGGTAAAAAATGCCATTATTGTGCCAGATACCTTAAGCGTGTACGAAGCCATTGAATATTTTAAAAATAATCGCGGCGATTTTGCGGTGGTCATGAATGAATATGCGCTTGTGCTCGGCATTGTCACGATGAATGATTTGATGAGCACCGTGATGGGAGAGTGGGTTTCGCATGTTGATGATGGGCAAATTGTACAGCGCGATTCTAACTCGTGGCTTATCGACGGGGTTACGCCGATCAGCGATGTGATGCGCGCCTTTGATATTGAGGAATTTCCGGCGCCGCAGCAGTATGAAACCATTGCCGGTTTTATCATGTTTATGCTGCGAAAAATCCCAAAACGTACCGATCATGTCAATTTTGCCGGATATAAGTTTGAAGTTGTCGACATTGACAGTTACAAAGTGGATCAGCTGCTTGTGTCACGCATCATCGAGCAACCTGCGGCACCTGCTGCGCCTTTAGTGGCAGAGCCGGTTGAACCTGCAGAAAAAAATAAAAATCCAGAGTGATGCTTGATAGGTGATTGAAGCGCAATCGAGTTGCTCTTATAGTGTGTAGCGCCGCCATTGTGCGGCGTTATTTTTTCGCGCCTGTGAAGGTGAACTTGGTGAGGAATTACAAATGGCAAAAGTCACGGTAGCGGCAACGCAAATGGCTTGCTCGTGGGAGCTTGAGCAAAATATTGAACGTGCCGAAAAATTAGTGCGTCAGGCCGCGGCACAAGGCGCGCAGATCATTCTTATTCAAGAGCTTTTTGCTACCCCTTATTTTTGCATCGATCAAAGTCCTGAGCATTTTAAGCTGGCGCAAACCGCGCAAGATTCACCTTTGATCGCCCATTTTGCAAAGCTTGCAAAAGAGCTTGCGGTGGTGTTACCGCTGTCATTTTTTGAGCGCTGCGGTAACGCGTTTTATAATTCGCTGCTAGTGATTGATGCAGACGGATCATGCGGCGAAATTTATCGTAAGACGCACATTCCAAACGGTCCGGGTTATCAAGAAAAACAGTTTTTTACACCGGGTGACACGGGCTTTAAGGTTTGGCAAACGCGCTACGCTAAAATCGGTGTGGGCATTTGCTGGGATCAATGGTTTCCAGAAACGGCGCGCTCGCTGGCGCTGCTTGGCGCGGAGCTGATTTTTTTCCCAACAGCAATTGGCTCAGAGCCGGCTTACCCGCAAATTAATTCGTTGCCACACTGGACGCGCGTTCAGCAAGGGCATGCGGCCGCAAATTTGGTGCCTGTGATCGCATCAAACCGCATTGGAGTTGAAAAAAGTTTGTATCTTCCTGATTGGGAAATGACTTTTTACGGATCTTCTTTTATTGCCGATCAAACGGGCGGATTGGTTGAGCAAGCTGATCAAGAAAACGAATGTGTGCTTGTGCATGAGTTTGATTTAGATGCTATTGCTGAGCAGCGCGCTTCGTGGGGGCTGTTTCGCGATCGCCGCCCAGCCATGTATCAAACGCTTTTGACCAGCGATGGCAAAAATCAAGGCTCGCGTTAGGAGGCAATCATGCTAAATGGGCAGTGTAATTTAACGCCTGCGGCCGACGGTTTTTATATGCCGGCGGAGTGGCAGCCGCACCAAGCGGTATGGATGCTATGGCCCTTTCGCGCTGATAATTGGCGTGAGCGGGGAAGATTGGCGCAGCAAGCCTTTGCGCAAGTTGCTCAGGCGA
>JBOFXO010000167.1:0-10276 GCA_051654185.1 Vibrionaceae bacterium
CGAAATTAAGCACTTGCCGATCAAGCATGCTGAAGCTCCTCCATCTTAATTATTCTGCCATTGGGTGGAACATCGGCAAGATCATGCGTGACAAGCACTGTGGGTATGCCCATTTGCGCAATTTTTTCATAGACAAAGCGGCGAAACTGCTCACGCAATGCCGCATCGAGCTTAGTAAAAGGCTCATCGAGTAATAGCGCTTTAGGCTGAGCAAGCAAAGTGCGCAGCATGCTAACTCGCGTGCGCTGCCCGCCAGAAAGCGAGCTTGGATCGCGATCGTAAAAGCCGGCTAAACCAACGTCGGCTAAGTGCTGATCAATGATTTGACGGCGCAGCAGGTTACCTTTAATGGCGGCGGGCAAAGCAAAAGCTAAATTCTGACCGATGCTTAAATGGGCAAACAGCAGATCATCTTGAAATAAAATACCAATGCGGCGCAGCTCAACGCTCAGCGTATCGACGCGGCGCTCATCAAGCCACACTTCGCCTTGCGCGCTAAAAACAGGATCAAGCGCGCCAATCATCCACTGCAAAAAGGTCGATTTTCCTGAGCCAGAAGCGCCCATCAGCGTTAGTATTTCTCCGGCAGCAATTTCAGCATTGAGCTGAGCAAGCAGCGTTTTATCTGCCAATGTGATAGTCGCGCATTTGATCTGTAACACGTTAACGTAGCCCTCGACAAGTTAAACCGCGCCAATGGCTGTGGATTGCAACCAGCGCAAACACAAGCATCGGCAGCAAGATCTGTAAAACGGCCTGCACCGCAATGGTGGGCCGATTTGCGCCGCTGCTCAGCGCAACTGCTTCTGTTGTCACCGTGCTAAAGCGCCCGCCGCCAGCAAACAAGGTCGGCAAATACTGCGCAATGCTCACAGCAAAACCTAACGCAAGCGCGGCTAAGATCGGACGCAATAATAACGGCCATTTAATTTTTAAACAGGCCATGAGACGTGAATAGCCTAACGCCTGCGCAGTTAACAGCAGCCGCGGATCAAATTGACGATAGGGACTCACTAAACTAAGCAAAATATAGGGTAACACCCAAAGCAGATGGCTCCAGATCAACCCTACTGGCGTGCCGTCTAAATTTAAGCGCACAAGGGCAAAGTATTGCGCAGCGGCCAGCGGGATCACCGGCAAAATCAAGGGCGCATAGAGCAGCGCATTACTGTGCGCAGGTCCCCACTCAAGCCAGATCAGCGTCACCACTAAGGCAATCAGGCTGGATGAAAGTCCAAGCCAAAGAGAGGTTTGCAGCGGCGCAAAATCGGCTTGCAGCCAGCTACTTGCGCTAAGCGCTTGAGGCCAGAGGGCTGGAAAAAACCACCCCTGCGCCACCGACCATAGAAGCAGCGCGGCCATGAGGCCAAAACAAAGCCACACTCCACCACGATAAATTTGCCCAAAGCCTACCTTTTTATTAGGGCTGCGCGCACCATCAAAATTACGCCGTCTTGATTGATAAAACCACCAAGCGCCACGCAGCAATAAACCAATTAGCATCAATGCCAGCAATAAAAGCACCGCGCCGGCGCTTCCTTTTTCTTGCTGTAAGGGATCGGGATCAGAAAGCCATTGCCAAACTAACACCGCAAAAGTCGGCGGCGTTGTCGGGCCAAGGATGAGCGCCATGTCGACAGCTGACAGACTATAAGCAACAACGGCTGCAAACGGCCACGCCATGCGCGGCAATAATTGCGGCAAAATAATGCTGCGCCAGATCTGCGGCCGGCAATAGCCCATGCTACGAGCAAGCAGCATTTGATGGGAGATCTGCTGCTCATTAAGAAGAGTCATGATGATCCAAAGCAGAAAAAAACTCTCTTTGATGCCAAGCGCAATACCTAAGCTAATGCCATAAAGATCTTGCACGCTGATCCAGTCAGGCGGCAAGTCCCAGCCTAACAAAAAGGCGCAGACGCGAGAGAGCAAGCCCGTAGGTGAAAACACAAAAATAAAGCCGATTGCAAATGCGGCGTGAGGCATAGCTAACAGTGCTGGCAAACGGCGAATGGCGCGTTGCCACACCTTAAAAGGGTATTGCGCCATAGCAAATGAGATTGCAAGCGTTAGCGACAATGCCCCGCTGATCAGTGTTGAGTTTAATGTCGCAAGCACGGCCGCCATAGTTTGACGATCTTGTGCGATAGCTTGCCACGGCGTGATATGCGCGATACCAAGAAGCATCCGATATAAACCGGGGAATAAAGGCATAAAAATAAGACTCATCAAGCCGATTGCAAACAGCTTACCTGTACAAAATTTTATGCCTAACGATGGCAGCCCTTTGTTCATCTGTTTTGCCCAAACTTATGCGCCATAACGCTTAAGCCACTCTTTTTCAAGCGCCTCCACCCAGCTTGCATGCGGCTCAGCAAGGGCGGGAACCTTTTCTACCAAGGCGCCAGGAGCGCTCGTTGTCATCGCGCGCCGATAGGTTTTAGCAATCTTATCAAGCGCTAACACGCTCGGATCGCCCCATACTTTAAGATCCGCTTTGCGTGCCTGCGCCGGCGCAGAAAGCAAAAAATTAGCAAAAACCTGAGCCCCCGCTTTTGCGCTTGCATTGCTAGGAATGGCGATAAAATGCACATTGGCGATGGTGCCATTAGTAAAGCCAAAGCTATAACTGCTCGCCGGAAGCTGCTTATTGGCAATTAAGCTGACAGCTTCATTGGGGTTAAACGTCATCGATATTTTAAGCTCGCCATCGCCAAGCATACGGTGCATGTCGGCCGCCGCTTTAGGAAAACTTCGCCCTTTACGCCAAAGAAGCGGGTGCAGCTGATCAAGATAGTCCCATAATGGCGCGGTTGCTGCCGCGAAAAGTGCAGCTGTTACAGGCTGCTGCAATAGGCTTGCATCAGGTGCAAGCTCAAGTAAAAGCTGCTTAAGAAAGGTTGTGCCGTGAAAATCGGGCGGTTTTGGGTAACTCACCGCTCCTGCATTCGCTTGAGCAAATTCAAGCAAGGCTTGCGCTGAGCGCGGCGGCTCTTGAACTTTTTTACGATCAGCAATAAAAGTGAGCTGCGCGGTGCCCCAAGGCATTTCTAGCCCATTGGTGGGCTCGGAAAAATCAACGCGCACCGGTTTTTGCAAATCAACATAATTCCAATTAGGTATATCTTCCGCCCAAGGGCCAAATAATAAATTGTTTTGTTTAAGAAATTTGAAATTTTCGCCGTTGATCCATATCAAATCCGCGGAGCCATTGTGCTTTCGCCCAGCTTCCATTTCAGTTTTAATGCGCTTTACCACATCAGCGCTGTCACTGAGTTTCACGTGCCTTACGGTAACGCCGTACAGCCCTTTAACTTCTTTTGCAGCCCAATCAATGTAGGCATTAATATGCGGCGCGCCTCCCCATGCATTAAAATAAACGGTTTGCCCTTTAGCTTCGGCCTCGATTTGCTCCCAGCTGCTATTAGCAGCAGCTGCAAAACTTAGGCACACGGCAATCACAGCAGATAAGTTTTTTTTCATTGCAAAGGTATCCTTGTTACTGATGCAAAGCATCGCGGCGCTAGCTGCGCATCCAGCGATGATATTTTTCCAAGTAATTTAGTAGCTTAGTTGGAGCATGAGCGCGTTTCCATTCACCTGCAACATATTTGTTAGCTTCCGCCATAGTGGGATATGTGTGGATTGTGCCAAGAATTTTATTAAGCCCAAGTCCGTGCTTCATGGCAAGAACATATTCCGCGAGCAGTTCCCCCGCATGCGCGCCAACGATGGTAACGCCAAGGATCTTATCTTTACCAACCACGGTGAGCACTTTAATAAAGCCGTGCGCCGCGCCGTCAGCAATCGCTCTATCAAGCTCTGCAAGCTCAAAACGAGTCACTTCGTAGGCAATGCCTTTTTCTTGCGCTTCTTGCTCAGATAACCCAACGCGAGCAACTTCAGGATCCACAAAGGTGCACCAAGGGATAACCGAATAATCCACTTTAAAACGTTTAAATTGCCCAAACAGCGCGTTAACGCTGGCATACCATGCTTGATGTCCGGCGGTGTGGGTGAATTGATAGGGGCCTGCGGCATCACCTGCGGCGTAAATATTAGGCAAAAGGGTTTCAAGATAATCGTTGCTAACCACGGTTTTTGCCGTTTGTACGCCTAATTGTTCTAACCCGTAGCCCGACAAACGCGCCTTACGTCCAACCGCGCAGATCAGCGCGTCAAAAGGCACCTCGTGCTCGCCGGTAGCCGTTTGCGTGATCAGCAGTTTTTGCCCCTCGCGAATTTCGCAGCGCAGCGCCGTGTGACCCGTTAAAACTTGCACGCCGCTTTGAGTAAGCCTTGTACGAACAAATTCAGAAACTTCGCAATCTTCACGCGCCATCAAGCGCTCGCCACGCTCAACTTGGCTGACTTTTGCGCCAAGGCGAGCAAAACTTTGCGAAAGCTCACAGCCAATTGGTCCGCCGCCTAAAATAACCATTTGCCGCGGAATTTCATCCATTTTGGCAAAGGCCTCCCACAGGGTATCGCTGGTGTAATAACCCGTTTCTTTAAGTCCTGGCAAATCTGGCACAACCGGCTCTGCGCCAGCGGCAATAATGATGCTGCGCGCAGTAAGGCGCAGCTCTTCGCCGTTATTACGTTTGATTGAGACGGTCCATGGATCAATAAGCGTTGCATAGCCTTGCACCACATCAACACCGAGCTTTGTGTAGCGCTCAACGCTATCATGCGGCTCAACCGCACGGATCACCGCCTGCACGCGCTCCATCACAGCGCGAAAACTAAATTGAGGCGCTAGATCCTCTAAGCCATAGTGACTGGCATGGCGCATCTGCTCAGCTATTTTAGCGCTGCGGATCAAAGCCTTACTCGGAACGCAGCCATAATTAAGGCAGTCGCCGCCCATTTTTTGCGCTTCAATTAATGTCACTTTTGCTTTCACCGCGGCGGCAATATAAGCACTGACAAGACCTGCCGCTCCTGCGCCAATAACGATAAGGTTACGGTCAAACTGCTTGGGTTTGTTCCACTTTCGATAAAGATGGCGACGCTGAAATTGCCGAGCTGCACCTTTAGCCACTAAAGGAAAAAGCCCGAGTAACGCAAATGAAAACAGTAAGACAGGAGAGAGAATGCCCGAGAGCGTTTCTATTTTTGCAAGCTGCGTGCCGGCGTTAACGTAAACGAGCGTACCGGCGAGCATGCCGATTTGACTCACCCAATAAAAGGTGCGCGTTTTTAGCGCAGTCAAACCCATTAATAAATTGATCAAGAAAAAAGGCACGACCGGCACAAGTCTTAATGTAAAGAGGTAGAGCGCGCCATCGCGCGCCATGCCGGCATCAATGCTAGTAAATTGCTGACTAAAGCGCTGTTGTATGCTGCTACGCAGCAGATACCTTGATGCCAAAAAAGCCAAAGTTGCACCGATTGAAGAAGCAAAAGAGACAAGCACTACGCCTTGCAGCAAGCCAAAAATGGCGCCGGCCGCCAGCGTTAAAATAGCCGCGCCAGGCAAAGACAGCGCTGTTACCACCACGTAGATCGCAAAAAAGCCTAAAGCAAACATCAAGGGCGCTTGCAATTGCCACAAGCGAAGTTGCAACTGGCTTTGCTTAAGCTGCTCCAATGTCAGGTAGTGCTGTAGATCGAACGCAAAAAACAGCCCAACTAACACAAACAAAGCACCGACCACGATTTTTTTATTCATTGCTACACCTTCGATGATTTTGTCATTATGTAAAATTATCTTGGCGATCAGCACTCCGGCAGTCCCAAGCAAGACTTTCACGGTGTTACTATTGCGATGATGACAGTTTTACTAAACCCGCGAAAACATCAAGTTAGTAGGCAGCTACCTAAGATTTGCGCATGCAGCCTTAATAATGCGTTAGCATATCTGTTTTTTAAAATACCACTCAAAGACAAAAGAGGTAAATAAGCAGTTTTACGCATACCGTGTGTAAATCATAACTCATGAAAAATGAGTGTGGAAAATGAAAGAGTGGTAGTAAATTGAATTTATTTGTTATTTTAACGAAATTGCGGCGATACCGCTCACTTTTGAAGATAGCTATCGGCATAAATTGACATAAGCGCCCTAACCGCGCCTTAAAACCAGCAGCGGTCAGGACAAGCTTAGCGAGCAGGAAGCTGGCTGTAATTTTGCCAGTCTCCTTAAATGCACATAAAGTTTAATATCGATAGTAACGCTAAAGCCTGCGTAAGCGCCGCCTTACGCCAAGTAGTGCAAGAGCAAAAAACAGCGCAAACAGCCCCCACAGCTGTAGCCATTTAGGCAGCACACTCGCCCAACTTGCGCCCATTTGATTAAGCTCTAGCATGCCCATGATCGCAGGTACGGCAGGAATAAACTGTGAACCAAGCACTAAAGGCTCGGGTATAAGCGCAATGGGCCACACAAAACCCGACACAAATAAAATCGGCATGGAGATCAGCAGCAGCACTTGTGTTGGCAAATCGCGGCGAGTAAAAAGAGTGCTTAGCGCGATGCCTGCAGCCGCGCTTGCCAGTAAAAAGGGCAATAACCATAGCGCAACCATCCCTAAACTTGCTTGAGTGCTCACCTGATACCAGTAGTAGCCATAACCTACATAAAAACTCGTCAAGAGTAGATAAATCAGTAAAAACGCAATAATTCGCCCAAGGACCAATTGCACGCAAGACACGCGATGCCAATAGCCATGTTTGCGCCATTGCCCTGCGCCGAGTATACCGGTGCCTATGAGCAAAGTTTGATGCAAGATCAGCAAAAACAGCCCCGGCACCACATACGGCGTATAGCCTAGGCTTGGGTTAAATGCAGGAACGCTATTTAATGTGAGTGACTGCAAACTGCCTTTAGCAAGTTTTGGGTTTTGCCCTTGGGCAAGCATCCCTAGCAGTTGCACCTGCTTACCGGCATCCATACCGGCGCTCACCAGCCCTTCAACCACCGCAGAATAAATTAAAAAGTAGCTAGCATCGCCGCCATAGCTTAACGTCACCCCTTTACCAAGAAATAAATCGCGACGAAAACCTTTAGGGATCACCAGCAAACCGTGAGCTTGGCTGCTTTCGATAAGCTGCTTTGCCGCAGCGATTGATCCAACTTGGCCGATCACTTGAATTTTAGGGCTAGCATCTGCATGGCGGATCAATTTACGGCTAAGCGAGGAGTGATCAAGATCCACCACAACCAATTGCTGCTCGGTAGGCACCTGATGCAAATAGGGTAAAGGATACAGCACCGAGTAAAACAGCACGCCACCAAACAAGGTGACGGCAATCGCTTTATCGCTGACGATCGCTTTAAGCTCACAGAGCACTAATTGCCAAAAGCTCAAAGCAGCTGGCATATTTTGATCAGGCAAATTCATTCACGCCCCTTAGCCGCCGCAGCGTTAACCTTAACATCATCAGCCAAAGCGCTTTTAATAACTACAGGCTCAGTGGTAGCTAGAGCTGAGTGATCGGCCTGCGGCAGCAATTTACGCGCCAGCACAAAAATGGCAGGCAGCAGGCACGCGTAGCCCCAATAAGCGCTAAATGGCTTTATAAGGCTTGCCCAACTTGCGCCATAACTAACCACACTCACATGCGCTTCCATATAATGACTCGATGGCATGATCAGCCGCCACCACTGCGCAAGCTGCGGCATATCTTGAGCCGGAAAGGTGATCCCCATAAAGGCAAACGCAGGGGCAAACAGCGCAGTGCAAAAACTTATCACCCGCGCACTGTCGCGCATTAACACAAACACAAATAACACAAGGCTCCACACGGCTAGCAGCATCAGCAGCTGCGCCGCCATCAGTGGCACTAAACTGCCCGCTAATGGCAATCCAAGATAGTGGTACAAGAAGGTTAAGATAAAGCCGCCTTGCAATAACAACAGCGGGGTAAATAACAGCATTTTTGCCAGCACTTTGGGCCCAAAAAGCGCAGCGAGTGAATTTACACCGTCGTCATCGGGTGCGTGCGTTAATTGCAGCTCGCGATTTAAGCAATTAGCCATCACAAGCATAGAGAGCAGTTGCCACAAGGCCACAAGCACCGGCGGCACTAAAAAGCCGATGTAATTATTGTTACGGTTAAACAGCGCTGTGGTTTGGCTTTTGATAGGCTTTAAGCGCACATCAACTTGAGCGGCTGGCGTACCACTGGCTAATTGCTTTAAGCGCGCAACTTGCGAGAGCCCTTCACCTAAAGTTAATTGAATTTGGCTTGATAACAGCTTGCCAACGAGCAAAAATTGGCTGTTATAGCGCACATCAATAGTAGGCTTGCGGCCGGTGAGTAGATCTTGCTTCATCCCGTGGGGAAACACCACCAGCGCATAGACGCGCGCCTCTTTCATCGCATTAACGGCAGCGGGCAGATCGCTGTAGCTTTGCGGCTCAGTTACAGAGTTTGCCTTAAGCTGACGCGTCAACATACGGCTTAATTGACTATGGTCTTGATCGACGATTGCCACCGGCAATTGCCTTGGAAGACCGGCGCTAAACATCCACCACAAGCACAACATGCCCAACAGAGGCAGATAACTTATCAGCGCTAACTGCCAAGGATCGCGCAGCAGCGCCGCAACCTCACGGCGCAGCAAGGAGAAAATGCCCACCGGCAGGTTTTGCTTAATGTCCTTTGTCAGGGAAATCCTAGGCTTTGTCACGGCGCTTACTCACAGATTTGTTCATGACTACATCCACTTGCTTGCTAGCCGCACAGGCTAGCTTGCACGGCAGCTTTTGATCACAATTCAGCTTGCAGCAGCACAGACATCCCAACGCGTAAATTAGCGATGGGTGCCGTAGGGCGAAGCTCTACCTCAAAAGTGCGCATATCAAAATCATGACCACTTTCAGTTGAGCGCCAAGTAGCAAAATCACCCATCACACTGATATGGCTCACGGTAAATTCAAATTGGCTACCAAGAGCTGGAATGGTTAGCTGCAATTTATCGCCTTTATTAAAACGCTTTAACTCATCCTCTCGCACCTGAAATACCGCCCACGCATCCTGCATATCGATCAAACTCACCACAGGAAAACCGCTTGGCGCAAGCTCGCCAGGTTGCAATAGCACTTCGCTGATCTCACCCGATTTAGGCGCGCGCATTTGGCTGTCTTGCATGATAGCGCTCACTTCTTTAACTGCGCCCTCAGCCATTTGTACATTACCTGCAGCCGCGGCTTTAAGCTCAGTCCGCGCGCCTTCTTGCGCCATTTGGTACATGGCTAAAGCGGCTTGCTCGGTGTATTTTGCAGCCTGCCATTGAGTAAAGGCTTCATCACGTTTTTGCCTTGCCGCGACACCTTCTTTAAATAAATTTTCAACGCGCGTATAAGTGGTATTAGCAAGGGTTGCCGCAGCTTGGGCTTTAAGCCATTGATCTTTTGCCGCCATCACCTCTTGCGTACGGGCGCCATTATTGGCTTCTTGCTGCTTTGCATTCGCCGCATCTCGGCCGCCTTTTGCCTGCATCAATTTAGCATCAAGCTCAGGGCTGTAGATAGCAAACAAAAGATCTCCGGCTGCGACACTGTCCCCACGGCGCACCAGCACTTGCTCAACGCGGCCCGGCACTTTTGATGAAACATTATATTCGCGTGCTTCAATTTGCCCCTGCAAAAATTTTGGCTGCGGACTGTAAGCAAGCTTAAGGCCATAGGCTAAAATCACGCCTAATGCGATTAAGGCGACGAGGGCGAGTATTCGGCTAGCTCGCATGTTTGATCTCCTGAACTAAACTGCGCTTTGATGTCGGTTTTGCTGTTGAAACAGCGCTTCTATTGGCTGTTTTATGTGATAGCTTGGCGCTGCGATCCATAAACTCATCCAGCTGCCCGCTGATCGCCATTAATCTGGCATAGGCCTGCACGTAGTGATAACGAGCCGCTAATTGCTTGGTGATCACCGCTGTGCGTTTAAGCTCTGCGTCTACGCGATCAATCGAGGTCGACAATCCTTGTTTGAAAGCGATTTCCCTTAAACGCAGATTTTCCGTGGCTAGCTCAATCGATGTATCAAGCGCGCTCACCTCTTCTTTAGCCTGTAACAGCTGCCGATAGGTTTGATCGAGCAAAAGGCTTAAATCTTGCCGCGTTTGCGCTTTAGTATGGCGCGCTTGCAATAGCGCACTTTGAGCGGCAAGCACCTTACCACTGTGACCATCGCGGCTGATCAAGGGCACTTTCATGCCCACGCCCACCATCCAATCAGGCTCAGTCTTGGAAAGCAGGCTGTTATCTTCATACAAGCTGTAATTGCCAAACAAAAAAACCGTGGGTTTGTACTTGCCTTTTTCTAAGGA
>JBOFXO010000168.1:0-2727 GCA_051654185.1 Vibrionaceae bacterium
TGGATTGCTAATTGGCAAAAACGAGGCTGGAAAACATCAGCCAACAAGCCGGTAAAAAATGTTGATCTTTGGCAACGCCTAGCAAAAGAAAGTGCGCGCCATCAGATCAGCTGGCTCTGGGTAAAAGGTCACAGCGGGCATGCAGAAAATGAGCGTTGCGATGAACTTGCAAGGCAAGCGGCGCTTTCTCCCGCTCACACCGATCACGGTTATTTAGCGCAAACAGAGCAATAACAAGGCGCTAGCTATTTGTCGAGACGAGGGTAGCTATTGATTCCTAACGCTGAAAACCGGCGCTTGCCCCCCCAAGAGGCCACCAGCGGGCGCACAGGGCAAGTTCGCTTACGCGCGACAATAAAATAAATGGAGCCAAACACCGAAGAGCCGCCTGCAAAATGTTCAATATTTTCCGATAAGAAGCTGTAACTTTGCACAGGAAATAGGCCAAAACAGCGAGCATCAATCACCTGATAACTCAGAACACTTAGCCAATCTTGAACTCGCGCGCTAGTAAAAAAGCGGCCATTCCACGGAAAACGGGCACTATTTCCCGGCACAAATCGCCCAAGCCCCAGCAAACCAAAAGGATTAAATCCTGAAATAATCAAATAACCATCATCAATGGTTACCCGATCAATTTCTTGGAGCAAATGATGCGCAGCCTTGGTATAATCGAGCTGATTTGCAACCAAACAGACATCAAAGGCTTTATCAACAAAGGGTAAGGCACTATTTTCCGCAGAAATAGTTCGATATGTATTGGAACGATCAATAGCAACCTGATGAGTAATATGACAATTTTGACTCATTAATTCACAGCTAAGCCCTCCAAGCTTTAACAGGTGGTAGCCAAATAGCCTTGGCAACCATTCGTTAAGTTGAGCTTGGATTTTTTCTCTTGCCCAATCACCGTAGGCAAGCTCGCTCCAGCTCGTGGGATAAGATATGGGATACTGGCTATAAGCTGGATTCATTAATGTTACCATTTAATAGGAAAACAACATGTTAACTGTAACAGGCATACCTTCTCTTAACGATAATTATATATGGCTGATTCAAAATAGCGCTAAGCGCTGCGTAGCCATTGATCCTGGTGAAGCACAGCCGCTGCTGCAGCATTTGCAAGCGTATCAGCTGAGCTTAGATGCTATTTTGCTCACACACCACCACCGCGACCACACTGATGGCGTTACTAGCCTACAATCGCACCATCCGCAAGTAAAAATATTTGGCGCCGCTCCCAAAAAAGAAAATAACAGCGCGCCATTTCCATGTTTTTCATCAATTAACCTGTTAGACTACGAGTTTCATATCATTCCCGTTCCTGGGCATACCCTTGATCACATTGCCTTTTATGTAAATGACATGTTATTTTGCGGAGATACGCTATTTAGTGCAGGCTGCGGGCGGATGTTTGAAGGTGAACCACAACAGTTTTTCGATTCTTTACAAAAACTTGCCAACCTTCCAGACCAAACTAAAGTCTTTTGCGCCCATGAATACACGTTGGCTAATCTGCAGTTTGCCTTAGCCGTGGAGCCTGATAATGAGATGTTGCACCAAACCCTCGCGTGGGCGACAGCGCAAAGAGCGCAAAATTTGCCAACTCTACCTAGCACCATAGGTAAAGAGAAAATGATCAACCCCTTTATGCGCTGCCATATTGAGCGTGTAAAACAATCAGTACAACACACAGCCATGGACGACAGCACTGTTGCAACCTTTGCCGCCCTGCGCAAATGGAAAGACAATTTTGTTCCAAAGCTAACCTAACAAAACCGCTAAAAAGATCACGATTGATGAAATTACGTTATATTTTGCTAGGCTTATTGATCTTAAATGGATGCCAAAGCGTTAGATCAAAAACTACAACAAACCGCCTTTTATCAAATTCAGAGGATTACCCTCTTCTTTTTAGCGATGAAGAGCTTCAATCAGGCTATGTTTCTCCGCTGCTGCAGGAGAATTTGTGGAAACGCATCTCGATGCAGCTGCAGTTTCCCATCATCAATGATGAGCGCGTCAACTATTATCGGCAGTGGTATATCGACAACCCTCTGCATTTACAAGTCGTCTCAAAACGCGCCGAGCCGTTTTTATTTTTGATCACCGAAAAAGTCGAGCAGCGCGGCTTGCCGCTTGAGCTTGCGCTGCTGCCGATCGTTGAAAGCTCATTTGACCAATTCGCCCACTCCACAGCCCAAGCGATGGGTTTATGGCAATTTGCGCCAAAGACCGCGACCACCTTTGGGCTTGAGCAAAACTGGTGGTATGACGGGCGACGTGACGTTTTAAAATCGACCGAAGCGGCGCTTGATTTTCTTGAATACCTGAACAAAAAATTTGATGGCAACTGGCTACACGCAATCGCAGCCTATAACTGCGGCGAAGGACGTGTTTTTCGGGCAATCAAAGAAAACAAGGCGAAAGGCAAGCCGACCGATTTTTGGTCTCTCTCTTTACCTCGCGAAACGAGCGATTATGTACCAAAACTTTTAGCGATTGCCGATGTTATCAAAAATAAAAAGAAATACGGCCTCACTGTGCAGCCGATCGCCAACAAAAAAGTGCTGGCATTAGCTAAACCTAATACACAGATGGAGCTTGCGATGGCGGCAAAACTTGCTGGGATCTCGCTTAGCACCCTGCAAGAGCTTAATCCTGCCTACAACCGCTGGGCGAC
Source organism: Vibrionaceae bacterium (assembly GCA_051654185.1). GTDB lineage: Bacteria > Pseudomonadota > Gammaproteobacteria > Enterobacterales > Vibrionaceae > Enterovibrio. The sequence goes on from JBOFXO010000168.1 coordinate 2,684, forward strand.
CGCGCCCGATGGCGCAAACCATTTATTGTTACCAATCAGTAAAT
>JBOFXO010000169.1:0-3632 GCA_051654185.1 Vibrionaceae bacterium
CACTGTCACCACGTTGCTTGGTGAAATGGCAAAAGCTGCGGGTATCGAGGTGGCGGTTGGCGGCAATATTGGTGTGCCAGCGCTTGATCTGCTCGATAAAAATCACCAGTTATATGTTTTAGAGTTGTCGAGTTTTCAATTAGAAACCACACGCTCGCTCACGCTTGCTGCCGCTACGTTTTTAAATCTTTCAGAAGATCATATGGACAGGTATGCATCGCTGCGTGAATACCAGCAGGCGAAACTCGCGATTTTTTCTCGCGCACAGCTTGCGATAGTTAACGGTGATGATCCTCAAACTTGGCCTCATTTTCATCCTAATTTGAAGGCGTTTAGCTTGAGCGAGCCAAGTTGGTTGCAGCAGATGAAAATGCGCTGTGAGTACAATTTACAGGGCGCCCAAGAGCTGCTGTTTTTGAATGTGCGTGGCCATAATGTGCTGGCAAGCAGTGAAATAGGCCTGATTGGTCAGCATAATTTAGCTAATTGCCTTGCTGCGATGGCGCTTGCCGATGGCGTAGGAATTGGACGCGATTTTCAGCTACAAGCTATCCGTGAATTTAGCGGACTTGCGCACCGCTGCCAAAAAGTAATTGAACATCAAGGTGTTATCTGGGTCAATGATTCTAAGGCCACGAATCCCGCAAGCACGCTTGCCGCGTTAAGCGGTTTGGCGCTATCTGGCAAATTGCATTTATTACTGGGCGGAGAGGGTAAAGGGGCCGATTTTGCGCCTTTGCAGCCTGTTTTAGCAGACCTAAATGTGGCGCTGTATTGCTTTGGTAAAGATGGACAAAAGCTGGCAGCGCTGCATGATAATTCGCGCTACTTTACAGCGATGGAGCAAGCGATGGAGCACGCCGCTGCGCAAGCTACTGCTGGCGACATGGTATTGCTGTCTCCTGCGTGTGCAAGCCTTGATCAATTTACCAGCTTTGTGCAACGCGGTGAACGCTTTGCTGATTTTGCGAAAAAATTAGCAGTGGAGGCTTGCTGTGAAAATTAGCCTGCCGCGCTGGTTGCAAGATCCAGACACAATGCCTTCAGTGCTCTATGATCGAAAAATTTTATGGCTGGCGCTGAGTTTGATGGTGATTGGCCTTGTGATGGTGTCGTCAGCATCCATCACTGAAGCTACGCGCAGCGGTAATGCGTTTGGCTTTGTTATTCGTCACAGTATTTATCTTGTGATCTCGCTGGGCGCGGCGATGCTGACTTTTTTTGTGCCGCTTGCACGCTGGCAGCAGCTAAGCTGGTTTTTACTTTATACGGTGCTTGGGCTGCTGATAGCGGTGCTGCTAATTGGTAACACGGTGAACGGGGCGTCGCGCTGGATAACGCTAGGGCCTATTAACATTCAGCCGGCAGAGCTTGCGAAATTTGCGCTGCTTTTGTACATGTCAGGCTATTTGGTGCGCCGGTATGGGCAAGTGCGCGATAGCGTAGTGGGCTTTTTAAAACCGCTGTTTTTGCTTGTTTTGTTTGCTATTTTGCTGCTGCTACAGCCTGATCTTGGTTCAACCGTCGTGATTTTTGTTATCACGCTTGGCATGCTGTTTATTGCTGGTGCGAAATTGTGGCAGTTTGCCGGCATTATTGGCTGTGTCGCTTTAGTTGGGGCCGGGCTTATTATCTCTGCGCCTTATCGTATCCGCCGTGTGACGGCTTTTTTGGATCCTTGGCAAGACCCGTTTGGCAGCGGCTATCAGCTCACGCAATCGCTGATGGCTTTTGGCCGCGGCGGCATGTGGGGGGAAGGGCTTGGCAACTCGGTACAAAAGTTAGCCTACTTGCCTGAAGCGCACACTGACTTTGTGAGCGCGGTGCTTGCAGAAGAGTTGGGCCTTATTGGTATGACGGTGGTGGTCGGGCTGCTTTTTGGCTTGGTATCGCGCGCTCTTTTGATTGGTAAACGCTGCCTTGAGGGGCAATTTTTATTTGGTGGATTTTTAGCCTTTGGCATCGGGATCTGGATTGCCTTTCAAACACTCGTCAATATTGGCGCGGCGGCCGGCATGATCCCGACAAAAGGATTGACGCTACCTTTGGTCAGCTATGGCGGCTCAAGCTTAGTGGTGATGGCCGTGACAGTTGCTTTACTGATGCGCATCGACCATGAATATCGCCTGCAGGGTGCGCAGGCTCATCAACGGATCTCAGCATATGAAAGACGCAGAAAAAAACAATAAACGTTTATTGGTGATGGCGGGCGGCACGGGCGGGCACATTTTTCCCGCGCTGGCAGTGGCTAAAAAATTGGCGGTTTGCGGCTGGCAAATTCGCTGGCTTGGTACAATGGATCGCATGGAATCTGAACTGGTTCCACAAAATGGCATTGAAATTGATTTTATTAGTGTTAAGGGACTACGTGGTTCTGGCATCATGCAAAAATTGCGTGCACCGTGGATGCTGTTTTCGGCAATTCGTCAAGCGCGTAAACACATAACCGCGTATCAACCTGATGTTGTGCTGGGCATGGGCGGTTATGTGAGCGGCCCTGGTGGCGTAGCTGCCTACTTAAATGGTGTGCCGCTGCTGGTGCATGAGCAAAATGCGGTCGCGGGGCTGACCAACCGTTGGCTGGCCAAAATTGCTACCCGAGTACTGCAAGCATTTCCTGGCGCATTTTCTCACGCGCAAGCTGTTGGAAATCCTGTGCGCCAAGATGTCTGCGAGCTGCCAGCGCACGCCGCTTATGATGATGCTAACCCACTAAAAGTGCTCGTTATGGGGGGAAGCCAAGGCGCGCAGATCTTAAATAAAACCTTGCCGCATGCTTTAAGCAAGCTTGCGCGACCGGTACAAGTTCGCCACCAAGTTGGCAAAGGAAATGAGCCGTTTACAGCGCAGCAGTATCAAGAAGCGAATTTGCCTGCATCGGTAACGTACCAACTTTTAGAGTTTATTGACGATGTGACAGAAGCTTATCAGTGGGCAGATCTTGTGATTTGCCGCTCAGGGGCGCTGACCGTCAGTGAAATTGCAGCGGCTGGTGTTGCGGCTATTTTTGTTCCTTTTCAGCACAAAGATCGCCAGCAAGCGCTTAACGCAGAATATTTAACTAACAGCAATGCTGCACTAATGATTGAGCAAGCCGCGTTAAGCGCAGAGGGGCTAGCCCAAACATTAGAGACATTAAACGCTGCAACGCTTAATGCCATGGCCGCAAAAGCGCGCTCTTTAGCTGTGCTAGATGCCGCCGAGCAAGTTGCATGCGCGATTAAACAGATTGCTAAATCAAATTGAGATAAAGTAATGGGCAAATACGCAAGCCAACAGTTAGAAAAAATCCGTGCCATGATCCCTGATATGCATAGGGTTGAAAAAATCCATTTTGTGGGCATCGCTGGGGCTGGCATGTGCGGCATTGCTGAAGTTTTGCTAAATGAAGGTTATCAGATCTCAGGCTCTGATCTGGTCGCTAATGCGGTTACTGAGCGTTTGCAAAGCAAGGGTGCGACCATTTTCATTGGCCACCATGAAGACAACGTGCAAGGTGCCAGTGTTGTTGTGGTTTCAAGTGCGATAAAAGTGGATAACCCCGAATGCCAGCAGGCTAAGAAAAAGCACATTCCTATTGTGCAACGTGCTGAAATGCTTGCTGAATTAATGCGATACCGTCATGGAATTGC
>JBOFXO010000170.1:0-1789 GCA_051654185.1 Vibrionaceae bacterium
TAACGTCAAAACCCATCGCCTCTAGTACTTTTTTGATTTGGCTTCGCGCAATACTTGAATCATCAACAACTAAAACATTTTTTGCATCATTAGCAACCAGAACCTTGCTGGTCTCTTTATAAGCTTCGCTAATATCTTCCTCAAGTGCTGATATTTCATCGAGTATTTTTTCAACATCGAGTAATTCAACCAGCTCATTATCTATTTGTGTGACCGCGGTAAGATAGGTCGAATTACCTGTGCCCGATGGCGGGGGTAAAATAACATCCCAGCGCAGATTAACGATCCGATCAACCGATCCCACAAGAAACCCTTGCATCGAGCGGTTAAACTCAGTGATCACAACAAAGCGATTTTGTGGATCGTTAATTGGCGCCCCCCCGATGGCTAAACTTAAATCAATGACAGAAATTGTTCTACCGCGAATGGAAGCCACACCTTTTACAAATCGATGCAATTTCGGCAACACTGTTAATTTAGGGCACTGCAAAACCTCTCGCACCTTAAAAACATTGATCCCATATTTTTGTTTATTCATTAACTGAAAAGTGAGCAGCTCCATCCGATTTTGGCCGGCTAATTGAGAGCGTTGATTAACTGAATTAAACATATCTGACATTGCTGCCTCCAAGCCTAGCCTCGTTAATGTACTATTTAGTAGCTTAGCGTCTTTGTAGCAAACTGCTCTATCAATGCAATATTGTTTCGCTGTACTAAGATTTAATTAATTTTTTATAGATCATGTTTGCTATGAAACTAGCCCAACTTTCTATTATTTCTTTATTTTTAGCCTGCTGTGTAAATCATGCAGCAGCCGATCCGCTTGAGAAGCCCCACGCAATCGATGTACATGAGCAAATCCGGCAATTTGCGCAGCAATTTGTTATCTCACAAATTAAGGTACCTGAACTTGGTAAGCTTGAAGTCGCGGCGGCAAATATTGACTCTAGGCTAAATTTTGCCGCTTGTCAGGACCACATGAGCGCAACAATTCCAGGAAAACAGACGCTAGATAAGCGGGTGACCGTTTTAATTAGCTGCGATCAAGAAAATTGGCAAACTTATGTTCCTGTTGATATTCGCATTGTTGCGCCTGTTGTTGTCGCTAAAAAGCCTCTTGCACGTGGTATGCGTTTATCTGAAAATGATCTAGCAATACAATGGACTAACGCAAGACTCACGCGCGGCGAGCCCTACAGTGAAACCACACAACTCATCGGCGCGAAAGTAAAACGCAATATAAATTTAAGTGACCCAATACAAAGGCACGACATTTGCATGGTATGCAAGGGAGATAGTGTTACGATGCTTACCGGCAATCAAAGTTTCACTATTGTCACTAACGGAGTCGCGTTAACTGATGGGATCATTGGTGGTAGCGTAAAGGTTAGCAACTTAAGCTCACAAAAAATTGTTGATGGCAAGATCAGCGCAGTTGGGCAAGTCACGATTAACTTTTAAATGCCCCTAAAGAAGTCCGCAATAACGCCGATAAGGTCATTGTGTACAACTTTAAGTAAGGTTTTCTTATGGCAAGCATTGAACACTTGCGTGCAAATCAAAACTTGAACGCAAATAACACGGTTAGCAGCAAAACGTCAACAAAATCAACGACACAAGAGGTTTTGCCTAATGTTGTTAGCGAAGCAAAAGATGAATTTGTAATGAGTGAGCAAACCAAAGCGCTCAATAAGCTCAATCAACAAATTACGCAAAGCTCAGCTTTTGATAGCAAAAAAGTTGAAGCGCTTAAAGCGGCGATTGCTAACGGCTCCTATAAAGTGGATCC
>JBOFXO010000171.1:0-1107 GCA_051654185.1 Vibrionaceae bacterium
CTCAAACGCGCGATCCAACAGTACGTGGAAAATTCGCTGGCGCACTCCATTTTGCAAGGCGATCTTATTCCTGGCAAAGCGATTGAGCTCATCGTGCGTAATGAGCAGATCCAAGCGGTGCAAAATTAACTAATGGCTAGCATTCTACCACTCTAAAAGAGCAGGTTTGCCGCAGCAAAAAGCCATGCAATGCATGGCTTTTTTACTATCCACTGATGACACTAAATATCAGTCACAACGGCTTCAACAGGCAGACGTGATTTTGGCAATTTGGCATTAAAATCGCCTTCACTGTGGTGACCGAGTGCGATGATCAGCACGCTTTCTAAGCCTTTATTTTGCAGATCAAATTCAGCGTCAAGCACTTGAGCATCAAAGCCTTCCATGATCAGCGTGTCAATACCCATTGCTGCAGCTCCCATCACAAACGAGCCGGCATTAAGATAAACCTGCTTTTGCTGCCACAATTTGGCATCCTTTAGCTCTTCTTGATGCAGTTTGACAAAATAGCGACGCGCGCCATCCATCATGTTAGCAGCGTCCTTGTCAGCAAAGCGGCCATCACGCTGCTCTTGCTCGAGCAGCTGCGCTAAATAGGTATCAGAGAGCTCTTTTTTGACACAAAATACCATCACATGCGAAGCATCCAGCACTTTTGACTCGTTAAATGCATAACCGCCTTGTACCGCTTTTGCTAGGCGCGCTTTACCTTCTGGGGTACTGACTAATAAAAAATGCCAAGGTTGTGAATTAACACTCGACGCACTCAAACGCACAAGCTCTTTTAGATCAGAGACTTGCTCTTTAGTTAGCTTGCGATTTTTGTCAAACTCTTTTGTAGAATAGCGAGTACGCAACGCTTGCATAATGTCCATTTTCATCTCTCTTAGTTAACGCAATTAGCGCTTAGCATAGCTGGCTCTTTTGCAAAAATAAATTAGCCTTTTTTTGCATAAAGCCACTTTAGTTAACCTGAACTCGGGATAAAAACTTTGAACTAATTGCCCTCCTCATGATCAGATCTTTCGATAATAAGAAACCTGATCACCCTAGAGGGCCTATGCACAAGTTAGTGGAATTGTTTTGTGATGTTGATGATTTTTGTGC
>JBOFXO010000172.1:0-1346 GCA_051654185.1 Vibrionaceae bacterium
AGTGTTGTATGAAAAGCTATACACGCATTTTGCACCAAATTTTATAATTCTAAAGAGGCATTATGGGTGTACCAAATTTAAATTTAAGCGCTGAATCACGGCGAGAGCTACTATCAGCAGCGACCTCGTTATCAGCGAATTTAACGGAAATTGAAGGGGAATCACTGACTGTTGTGGGGTTTGTGGTGCGAAGTACGCCTGATCACGGCCCGCAGACTAATAATGTCTCTGTGCATGAGTTTATCTCTGACGGAGTTGTTGGTGCTCCACAGGCAGTTGGTACCATTATTACGCAAACCACAGAGACAAGAACTGATGAGCCTCTTGAAGGTACTCACCATCATATATCTGTACGGCAGTTGGTTAGTCAGTATGAAAGCAGACTTCCAGGCAATAGAGAGCTTAACTCAGTAAATGTCGCCCGTTACAGTGACCATGAAGCTGTAGCTCAAGCCGCCTTGCTGGGGCTGCTTATCACGGCTGAAGATCACATTGATGCGGCTCGTAAAGAGTTAGAGCAGGCCGAAAATGATAGGAAAAATGCAGAAGAGAAAGCTGCTTTAGCTGAAAAATCTGCTGCTGATGCTAACCGGCGAGAAGGTGAGTTGAAGGACTTGCTTGATGCAGCGAATGAAGATGCTAATAAAGCTAGAGGAGAGACTGAAGCAGCGCAAAGAGAACTAAATCAGGCGCAGGAAGAAGCAGAAAGGTTACGCGGAGAGCTCACTAGGGCGCAGCAAGGTGTTCAAACAGCTGCTCAGCAAACTCAAGCTGCGTTAGAGCAAGCTAAAGAAGAAAATGGTCGGCTTAGAGACGCCGTCAGTGCTGCTCAGCAAGCAAAACGAGATGCTGAAGATGCTCAGAAAAGGGCCGAGGAAGCTGCGGAAGTAGCAAAAAGAGGAACTGAAGACGCGCAAGAAGAAGCGGAAAAGCTGAAAAAAGAAGCTGAGGAGGCGAAACGGACCGCTGAGGCAAGGCGCTTGGAGGTTGAACAGTTGCGAGCTGAGGCTCAACAATCGCTAGCTGTAGTTCGGCAGATGAGAGATGCCCTTCAAGTTGCAGAAAGCGAGCTGCTTAAGTTGCAAGGAGCGCTTAGATCGGCGCAAGCTGAAATTAGCAGTCTGAAGCGCGAGGTTGAAAGGTTAGACGAAGAGCTTACAAAGGCGCATGCTGAAATAAGAAAGCTGCGAGGATTGCTTCAACAGGCGCAGGATGATGCTGATAAGGCTAAGCAAGATGTAGATAAGTCGAAAAAAGAGGCGGATGATGCAAGGAAAAGAGCGGCAGATGCAGAAGCTGCTTTAACCGCAGAACAAACAAGGGCAGCTACTGCGGAAGGTCAATTG
>JBOFXO010000173.1:0-1231 GCA_051654185.1 Vibrionaceae bacterium
TTTCATAACAAATCCTCACCAAATTTAATAATAAGACGACCTTTATTGAGTGTATCACGTTCTCATTAAGTAAAATTCTATTTGCGCGGTTATTTCAATTTTTTTTGATTTTTTCACAAAATTTTTTATAACTTATAACAAGCCTAAGAGAGACTGCGCCGGATTTAGCCAAAAGAGAGCCAACAATTTACGCAGCAACCAGTCTGTTTACGGCTGAAAATTGGCAAAAAAAATGCCAGCGCAAAGGCTGGCATCAGTAAATAGAAAGTGATTATTTAAGATCAAATCTATCTGCATTCATCACTTTAACCCATGCTGCTACAAAGTCGCGCACGAATTTATGCTGATTATCATCTTGCGCATAAACTTCAGCATAAGCACGCAGCACAGAGTTTGAACCAAACACCAGATCCACGCGAGTAGCAGTCCATTTCACCACGCCACTTTTACGATCCACGATTTGGTAGCTGTTGCGCCCTGTTGGCTTCCAGCTGTAGTTCATGTCGGTCAAATTAACGAAGAAATCGTTGCTCAGCACACCCACGCGATCTGTGAACACGCCGTGCGCTGAATGACCGTAGTTTGCACCAAGAACGCGCATACCACCGATCAGCACTGTCATTTCGCATGCAGTAAGTCCCATTAGCTGCGCGCGATCAAGCAACATCTCTTCCGGCTGCACTGTGTAGTGTGCTTTTTGCCAGTTACGAAAACCATCATGAAGCGGCTCAAGGTAAGCGAATGATTCTGGGTCAGTTTGATCTAAACGCGCATCACCGCGACCTGCCATAAATGGCACCACGATATCAACGCCGGCTTTTTTCGCCGCTTGCTCAACCGCGGCGCTGCCACCAAGCACAATCAAATCGGCAATACTGACCGGCTTGCTCAAGGTAGCCTGCAAAGCGATCAAAGCATTCAGCACTTTTTCAAGACGCGCGGGCTCGTTGCCTTCCCAATCTTTCATTGGCGCAAGGCGAATGCGCGCGCCATTAGCACCACCGCGAAAATCAGAGCCACGGAAAGTACGGGCGCTATCCCACGCAGTAGCAATCAAATCATGTGCAGCAACGCCGCAAGCAAGCAGCTTAGCTTTAAGCTCGCTCACTTCCTGCTCAGAAAGCTGATAATTGACCGCAGGCACAGGATCTTGCCACACCAACTCTTCAGCCGGTACTTCAGGACCTTGATAGCGGCTGATTGGCCCCATGTCACGGTGCGTCAGCTTAAA
>JBOFXO010000174.1:0-2737 GCA_051654185.1 Vibrionaceae bacterium
CGAGTAGCCAGCCTATGAGTTTTAAGCGGCAGCCTATTCTTATTCCAAACCAAGCTGCAGACGCGGCAAGCAGCACGCAGCCTTACTCTGCTATTAAGCAAGCGGCGCAAAAGCAAGCTAAGCTGCGGCGCTTTTTTGGGCAAGATAACCCGCTTCCGCCGCACAGCGATGGCGTGAATTTGTGCGCCGCTGAGCTGCTTTACTATCAAAAACAAAACGTACCGGGGCTTTCACCCAATAAAAGCATTTGGTCTTTACAAAATGGCCAGCACGGCAGCAAAAAGCTTGGGCGTGGCATGGATTTTTCCGAAGTTCGTCCTTATCAAGCAGGCGATGATGTGCGCAGCATCGATTGGCGCGTCACCGCTCGTACTGGCACCGTGCACACCAAACTCTTTACTCAAGAGCGTGAGCGCCCGCAAATGCTGCTCATAGATCTTAGCTCGAGCATGAAATTTGGCTCCAGTTTGCTGCTCAAATCCGTGCAGGCAAGCCACCTTGCCGCGCTTTTGAGCTGGATGGCCATTAGACAAAATGACCGCATTGGCGCAATCATTTTGACCGACACGCAGCTGTTTGAGTGCAAACCCACCGCGCGTCAACAAGGCGCGCTTTCGCTCATTCAAGCCATGGTTAGCGCTCACAGCGCGCCTGCAACAAATAAACACGCTTTTGATGAGCTAGCGCAAAACTGGCAGCGCGCACTGCGCCATCTGCAACGCCTTTGCCCAAAAGGAAGTGAAATCACCCTGATCAGCGATTTTTATAAGCTAAGCGAGCAAGATTTGTTACCACTGCGCCAGCTTAATGCGCACAATCGGACCAATTTTGTGCGGATCCTCGATCCTCTTGAGCAAGGCGAGACCGATTTTCGCGGCGTAGAATGGGTGGGCGATCATCAGCAAAATGTTTGGCTTAATTTTGCAAGCACACACACACGCGACAGTTTTGCTCAGCAAGATCAAGAACATGTGCAGTTTTTAAGCCAATTTACACGCTCAATTTTTAGTCCATTGCTGACACTTAGCGCAGCAGCCCCCCTGATCCAACAGCTGGAAAAGGTTGCTTGCAACCGAACTTATTAGCATGACACAACTTACACATCCTAACTTACCATTGCCACTTGCAGATTTACATCTTCCCCCAGAGCCTGGGATCTGGCCTTTGGCGTGGGGCTGGTGGCTTATTATTATCAGCAACGTGCTGATCTTAAGTATCAGTATTTACAGCATTTGGCGCTATCGCAAACGTCACTGCGCGCAAAAACAAGCGCTGCAAAAACTTGGCGACTGTAAAACCATTGGACAAATTAACGCGCTGCTCAAACAAGCCGCGCTGAGCTATTTTCCTCGCACGCAAGTTGCATCGCTCACAGGTATGCAGTGGCTAAGATTTTTAGACAGTTTTTTAAAACGACCTCTTTTTACTAAGCAGCAAGATCTATGGCTGACGGGCAGCTTTAGCCGCACAGCAGTCAGCACAAAACAGCTGCGTGTCAGCAAAAAAATCGCTAAAAAATGGCTGCTTAAGGCGCTACCACCAAAACAGACGAGCTTACAAGAGCGCGCGCGCGTTCACACGGAGTCGTTCAAGAAAAAACTGCCCCCCACTTTGCGTTTTACAAGCTTCGCTGACAGCAAGGAGGCACGCGATGTTTGATTTTATTTGGGTTTGGATGTGGCTGCTGTTGCCACTGCCACTGCTCGTTTTTTTCGGCATTAAGCCTGCGGCGCAAAAAGGGGCGATCATGCTACCGCGCCTGCCGCAACATATCGGGCAGCGTCACAACGTGAATCGCTTTTATCTGCTGCTGATGATTGTCGGCTGGATGGCGCTGATCAGCGCTGCAGCAAGACCGGTTTGGTATGGTGATCCTATATCTATCATGCCTGAGCATCGCGATATGATGCTTGCCGTTGATCTCTCAGGCTCAATGGAGATCCAAGACATGCAGCAAGAAAATGGTCAAGTAATCAATCGGCTTAGCGCAATAAAGGAGGTGTTATCCACTTTTATTACGCAGCGTCAAGGTGACCGATTAGGACTGATACTGTTTGCCGATCACGCTTACTTGCAAACGCCGCTTACCCTTGATACACAAACGGTTAGCGAGCAGCTAAACCGCGCCGTTTTAGGGCTAGTGGGACAAAATACCGCCATTGGCGAGGCGATTGCCGTTGCCACTAAAACCTTTATCGACAGCGAAGCTAAGCAGCGTGTGCTCGTATTGCTCAGCGACGGACAAAATACCGCAGGTGTACTTGAGCCGATGGAAGCGGCTAAGCTGGCAAAAGCGCACAACGTGATGATTTACACCATCGGTGTTGGCGCTAACGAGATTTCACAAAGAGGCTGGTTTGGTCAGCGCACCGTTAATCCATCACAAGATCTTGATGAAAAGACGCTCACTGAGGTTGCCACGCTAACGGGCGGCGCCTATTTTCGCGCGACTGATCCTGCGCAGCTTGCGCAAATTTATCAGCAGATCAATAAACTCGAACCTATCAGCGATGTTGTGCAGACCTGGCGACCACATGATGAACTGTTTCGCTATCCCCTCACGCTGACCTTGTTTATCTCAGCGCTGCTGGTTTTACTACGGAGGCGCTATGGCTGATTTTACTTTTATTTACCCTGCATGGCTGCTTGCGCTGCTGCCACTTATGTTATTGCTGCCGTTACTGAAGAAAAATGAGCGCCAAAGCCGCCTGCTAGCGCCACATTTAAGCCGCGCCTT
>JBOFXO010000175.1:0-4916 GCA_051654185.1 Vibrionaceae bacterium
GTTATTAAGCGCTGCAGCCTAGTTTTGCTAAGCTGCGGCGTTTTTTTATGTTTCGTGCTAGCGCTTGTGAGTGCATTTTATTTTATGCCTATTTAGGGTTTGATATACAATGCGCGCTTTGTTTAGCAAAGAGGTTTGCAAATGAGGGTTGCATTAGGGGTGGAGTATGACGGTCACCCTTTTTTTGGCTGGCAGCGTCAGCGCGAAGTACCAAGTGTGCAGCAAACACTCGAAGAGGCGCTGTCACGCATAGCGAATGAGCCTATTGCGCTGCAATGCGCGGGGCGCACCGATGCTGGCGTACATGCAACAGGGCAGGTCGTTCATTTTGATGTAGAGACAGTGCGACCACTGCGTGCTTGGATGATGGGAAGCAACACGCACCTGCCTGACCACATCGCCGTGCGCTGGGCGCAAGAGGTGAGCGAGGATTTCCATGCCCGTTTTAGCGCGACTGCCCGCCGTTACCGCTATATCATTTACAACAGTGCGCTACGACCAGCAATTTTACGCCACGGAGTAAGCCATTACCACGAGCCGCTGGATGAGAAAAAAATGCATGAGGCGGGGCAATATCTGCTGGGTGAAAATGATTTTAGCGCTTTTCGTGCCGTGATGTGCCAGTCTAAAACGCCGTGGCGCAATGTGCACCATTTACGCGTAGCACGAAGCGGCCCTTTTGTGATAGTGGACATTAAAGCCAATGCTTTTTTGCACCATATGGTGCGCAATATTGTGGGCAGTTTGCTTGAAGTGGGCTGTCATCGCCAACCGCCGCAGTGGCTTGCATGGCTTTTAGCGCAGCGGGATCGCACTTTAGCTGCTGCCACCGCAAAGGCGCAAGGTTTGTATCTTGTTGAAGTCGATTACCCTGAGCATTTTAACTTGCCAACACTTTCGGCTGGGCCGTTATTTTTAGCCGATCCGCTGTGAAAATTTCGCGTGCGCAGAAAAAGGCTAGAAAATTTTTGCTATAGATGAGGCAAATGCCGTATTAAGGAGCCATTGATCAGGGGGAGAGTCCAAAATCTAAGATTTTTTTTCTGCCAACCTATTCCAAGTTATGGTTTAATTATCTGCTAATTAATAACATTTTATATATCGTGTTTTCAAATTAACGCTAAGTAGCTGATGGTTAACATCGATTTTTGCTGTTCGTTTTATGCGCAAAAATAAAGGGTTGCTTGGACGATAAGATAAAGCAGAAAACGACAATGCGATGGATAACTCTCAACGAAAAGGTCATTCATGAGCTGGCTTGAAAAAATTTGGACAAAGGGAACCATTGGCGCGTCACATCGCGCATCAATCCCAGAAGGTGTGTGGACAAAATGCGGTGCTTGCGAAAAGGTGCTTTATCGCGCAGAGCTTGAACGCAATTTGCAAGTTTGCCCAAAATGCAATCACCACATGCGTATGAGCGCTCGCGAGCGACTAGAGAGCTTTTTGGATGAAGGGCATAAAACCGAGATCGCAGCAGAGCTTGAGCCTAATGATTTTTTGAAATTTCGCGATAGCAAAAAATACAAAGATAGGCTCACGGCAGCGCAAAAAGCAACGGGCGAAAAAGATGCCTTGATCGTGATGAAAGGCAGCTTGCTTGAGCTTCCTGTGGTAGTTTGCTCATTCGAGTTTGGCTTTATGGGCGGCTCGATGGGCGCTGTGGTCGGCTCTAAGTTTGTTGCTGCGGTGAACACGGCTATAGAGCATGGTTGTGGGCTGGTCTGTTTTTCTGCAAGCGGCGGAGCGCGCATGCAAGAGGCGCTGATCTCTTTAATGCAAATGGCTAAAACGAGCGCGGCATTAGAGCGTTTGTCGAAAAAAGGATTGCCGTTTATTTCGGTATTGACGGATCCGACTTTTGGCGGTGTAACGGCAAGTTTTGCGATGCTCGGAGACATTAATATTGGTGAGCCTCACGCATTGATCGGCTTTGCTGGGCAGCGCGTTATCGAGCAAACTGTGCGCGAAAAGCTGCCGGTTGGCTTTCAGCGCAGCGAGTTTTTGCTTGAGCATGGTGCGATAGACATGATCGTGGATCGCCGTGAAATGCGTCAGCGCATAGCCAGTTTACTTGGTAAATTGACTCGTCAGCCATCGCCTTTAGTGATCAATATCGCAACCGATTAGATGCGCTAAAAGTGAAGAGAAGTAGTAATGAGTCTTACTTCTTATTTTTTTGCATAAAGGGCGCCGAATGGCGCTCTTTGCCTTTATACTGTGTGCCTTGTTGTATAGCTGCAGTGTTTTGCCATTTTACACCTTGCTTTATCTCAACAAATCCTAAAATTAGCCTGCATTGCTAAGGGTTACAAAACATTAAATTGCTAAAAGAGTTGGTTATCGCATGTCAAATCTTTGCTTATTAGATGCAAATAGTTCGCTTGATCTCTGGTTAGACTACATAAATTCCATTCATAGCAGTGCTATCGATTTAGGGCTTTCACGCATTGCCGCTGTTGCACAGCAGGCAAAGCTTACTACGCCTGCGCCGAAGGTCATTACCGTTGCAGGCACTAATGGCAAGGGGTCAACTTGCGCAATTATTGAAGCAGTTTTGCAAAAATCAGGTTATAAAACAGGAGTTTATAGCTCTCCGCATCTGATCAAGTACAATGAAAGGGTGCGCATCAATGGCGCTGTCATTGATGATGATGCGTTGTGTGAAGCATTTGCGGCCGTCGAGAAGGTGCGCGGCGAAACGAGTTTGAGCTTTTTTGAATTTGGTACGCTTGCCGCGCTGTGGCTATTTAAAGCGCAGCAGGTTGATGTTGCCATTCTTGAGGTGGGCCTTGGTGGCCGTCTTGATGCAACTAACGTTGTTGATCCTGATGTTGCGGTGATCACAACGCTTGCGCTTGATCACCTTGATTGGTTGGGCTGTGATATTGCACAGATCGGTTTGGAAAAAGCGGGAATTTTTCGCCCTAATAAGCCGGCTGTGTGCGGGGAAGCCTCGCCACCTGCTAGTGTTGCAGGCTTTGCTGATGAAATCGGCGCTAAGCTTTATCAGGTGGGTTATCAATTTCGCTATGACGTACAAGGCGACAGCTGGCGCTGGCGCTCGGGTGCTTTTGAGCTCACCGACCTGCCTATTCCCGCTCTGCCGCTTGCAAATGCTGCAACGGCGCTGATGGCTATCGGCTTAAGTGGTTTACTGGTAACGGATGAAGATATTGTTTTTGCTCTGAAAACTGCACGTCTGCCTGGCAGAATGCAGCAAATAAGCAAAAAACCTATCATCATTTTAGATGTGGCACATAATCCACATTCTGCGCAGTATTTAGCTTTGCAAATGAAGGAATTAAAAGCTCGCACCGGCGCTAAGTTAAGCGCTGTAGTGGGAATGCTTAAGGATAAGGATCTTGCTGGAACCTTAAATGAGCTGCGTGATGTGATAGATAGTTGGTATTTGTGCTCACTTAGCGGCGAACGTGCGGCTAAATGGCAAGAGCTTGCCAAGCATTTAACCTATTTAGAACAAGCAAAAGTTAAGGGTTTTGATTCTCCTACGCAAGCATTTTGGACGGCAAAAGAAGAGCTTAGCTTAGAGACGGATGCCATTGTTGTTTTTGGCTCTTTTCATACAGTTGGCGAAATCGCTGGTTTATCAATGAAAATGGAGTGACAGTGACACCTAAATTTCAAAATCGTTTAGCTGGCATGATAGTTTTGGTCTGTCTTGGAGCAATTATTTTGCCAGATCTGTTTGATGGAGAAAAGCAGCGCTATCAAGACAATTTTGCGGCCATTCCTTTGCATGCGTCGCTGCAAAATGAGCGTAAGCCGGTTGAACCGATCAAAATGCCGGTTCAGTTAGACGAAAAGCCGCTATTGCGGTTACCTGTTGAAAACCGTGCGGATCTTGCGCAAAAAAGCAGTGTGCCAAAGGCAGAAAAGAGTACTATTGCTAAGGTTAATACGGCGCCTAAAACCAATAATGCGGCAAGTGCTGCGCCTGCTAAAGTGAGTGAGCCGGCGCAAGTTGAGCCCGTTAAGAGCGGATTTAAGGATTCTGCGTGGATGATCCGTCTTGGCGTATTTAGCCAGCAAGATAACGCTACGCGCCTTGCTAAAACCTTGCGCAGCCAAGGTTACCCCGCCAGCACTCGTCCTTGGCCGGTAAGCTCGGGAAAAACGCTCGTGCTTGTACAAGTTGGACCTGACACGTCAGAGCAAAAAATGCGTGCTATGTTGCAAGAAATTCATTCTAATAACAAAGGGTTGCAAGGACAGGTCATGCGTTTTGACCCGCTAAAATAACAATAATAGTTCTCAGCAAGGGAAAAAAGGTACTTTAGATGAATTGGGTAGATGGACTGATTTTAGGCGTGGTGGCGCTATCAATGTTGATAAGTGTCGTGCGTGGTTTTGTAAGAGAAGCTTTGTCGCTGGTGGTTTGGTTTGTGTCATTTTTGATCGCACAAAAATTTTATGAGCCGTTCGCTAAATATTTCACTCATTTTGATGATCCGATGATCCAAAACGGCATCGCTATTGGGGTGCTCTTTATTAGCTCCTTAGTGATCGGCTCGATAACGAGCAATCTTTTGTCTGAGATCATTCAAAAATCAGGGCTTTCTGGATTAGATCGCATGATTGGCGTGGTATTTGGTGGATTGCGTGGCGTTTTGATTGTGGGCGCGGTGCTGTTTGGCGCTAGTATTTTAAGCGATCTTGAAAAATCACCCGCTTGGCAGCAATCTAGCATGGTTCCGCATTTTTCGCAGTTAACGCAGTGGCTGTTTGTGAAAGCAAAAGAAAATCCAGAATTATTCCCCGATTTATCTGAAAAAATGCTGTAAAAAAAGCGGCCACCGGCCGCATTTTTATTTTTCTCTTATTTTTCCTATTTATTCAACCGGTTATGGGTTATGGGTGGTTGCTTATGCTGGCAGCGGTGTGCTGGTGCGTTT
>JBOFXO010000176.1:0-2461 GCA_051654185.1 Vibrionaceae bacterium
TCAAGCGCGCTAAGCTGCAGCAGCAGACACTCTTGCAAATTACGTGACGCGACACTGAGTGGATCAAACTGCTGCACGCGTTTAAGCACAGCTTCAACTTCATCAAGCTCAACGTCGGCAAGGCCGAGGCTTTCTAAAATTTCTTGAGTCGAAAGCGTGAGGTAACCCTTTTCATCCACCGCATCGATGATCGCCGTTGCAATGGCGCGATCGATTTCTGAAAATGGGGTGAGGCGCAGCTGCCAAAGCAGGTGATCTTGCAGCGTTTGCGTGGTCTCACCTTGATAAATGGGAAATTCATCATCAAGGCCGTGCGCATAGCTTTCAGTGCTAGCGCTGTAGGCTTCATCCCAAGTTGTATCAACGGGCAGCTCATCGGGAATGGTTTGCTGCGCTAATAATTCGGTGCTGTTGAGCTCGCCGCCGTTTTCGGTGGGTGCGTCAAAACCAGCCAAGGTTTGATCAAGCAGGTTGGCGCCTACTTCGTTTTCAAGCTCGTGCGTTAAATCCTCTTGCTCGAGTAGTGGATTACTTTCAAGCGCCAGCTGAATTTCTTGTTGCAACTCTAACGATGAGAGCTGCAAGAGCCGAATGGCTTGCTGCAGCTGCGGCGTCATTGCCAGTTGCTGGCCTAATTTGAGCTGAAGAGAGGTTTTCATCGCGCTATGGGCACCTTGTTCGCTAAATTGGGTCTATACACACGGTTGTTGACGCAAAATCTATGCTGCTGGCTGCGCCAAAGTGGCAATCATTCCTATCTCATTGATTATAGACGAAATTCATTACCTAGATAAACGCGCTTCACATGTTCATCATTCAGCACCTGATCAGGTGTGCCGCTGGCAATCAGTCGCCCTTGGCTGACGATATACGCTTTTTCGCACACGCTCAATGTTTCACGGACGTTGTGGTCGGTAATGAGCACGCCAAGACCACGGTCGCGAAGATGCTGAATAATTTTTTTAATATCTAGCACAGAGATAGGATCAACACCGGCAAAGGGCTCGTCTAGCAAAATGAATTTGGGATTTGCGGCAAGCGCACGAGCGATTTCCACGCGCCGCCGCTCACCGCCAGAAAGCGCCATACCTAAGCTGTCTCGGATATGCTGGATATTAAATTCATCAAGCAGCTCATTGGCCTTTTCCATACGCTCTTGCTTGCTGAGCTCTTTGCGGGTTTGCAGTACCGCCATCAAGTTATCGAGCACCGACAATTTTCTAAAAATCGAAGCTTCTTGTGGCAAGTAACCTATTCCAAGACGTGAGCGGTAATGCATGGGCTGAATGCTGATGTCATTATCATCAACGCAGATCGTGCCAGCATCGCGGGCGACAAGCCCTACGATCATGTAAAACGAGGTGGTTTTGCCTGCGCCATTTGGCCCAAGCAGCCCGATGATTTCGCCTGTTTTTACTTCAAGGCTGACATCGGTGACCACTTTTCGCCCGTTGTAGCTTTTCGCCAAATTTTTTGCCGATAAAATTGTCATGCTATTTTTTTTCTTTGGTTGTTTGTGGGTGCAGTACCGTTGTCACCCGTTGTTTTTTATCGCTTTCAGCCATAAGTAGCTGCTTACTGATGTCGTAGCTAATTTTTTGCCCCTTCACCGAGTTGCCGGTCTCTTGCACCAGTAGCGCTTGATCTTGCATGGTAAGGTGACTTTTTGCGACGTCGTAATGCAGCGATAAAGCCTCGCCATTAATTTTTTTGCCGTCGTCAAGGGTTTGCTGAAAGCTTGCCGGTTTGCCATACGCATCAATAATTTCGCTTTGCGCCTTTTTTTTCGGGCGAGTGACCACGATCTTATCTGCTCTTAGCCGAATGGAGCCTTGACGCATAAAAACATCACCCGTAAATACAACAGTGTTGGACTTTAAATCAAGGTGCTGCTCGGCAGAATCGATATAGATCGGCTGATCTTTATCGGTTGACAGCGCCATGACGCTAGTTGTCACGAGGGCTAGCATTAGCCCAAGAAAATTAGTTAATTTTTGGGTCATAAATTGTTTGTACTTGTTGAGTTAGCTGCAAATTATGTGAGCCAAAATTACCTTTAGCGCTATTGGCGTGGGACGAAAAGCCATGCCCGATAATTTTGGTCGCGCTGTTTGACAAAAAGTCGCGCGTATCAAGATCCAAGGTGATTTCATCGGTTGTCACTCTTTGGATTTGTGCATTGGGCAATAAATTAATCATAGTGACATTGCCTGTCATCACCAGCGTCTTTGTCCCCTGTAGCGTCGCAAAATTAGCGCTAACTTGCCACTCCTTTTGTTGCTCTTGTGTAAAGGTGTGCAGCAGGGGCTCATTAAAATGCGTTTCATTACGCGCTTGATAATGTTCTAAAAATGGCGCCTCTAACGTGTGCAGGCGAGTGCCTGCTTGCGAGTAGTTGATGGCGCGCACGTTAGCCGCGGTAAAAAACGGTTTTTCTAGATCAGGGGCCACTTGCTTTTCA
>JBOFXO010000177.1:0-2234 GCA_051654185.1 Vibrionaceae bacterium
TGCCAGGCGAAAGTACGCCTGAGCAGATCATTGCAAGCGTTGAGCGCGGTTTGTATTCGCCAACCTTAGGCGGCGGGCAGGTTGATATCACCTCGGGCAAATTTGTTTTTTCCACCAGCGAAGCGTACTTGATTGAAAATGGCAAGATCACCACGCCGGTGAAAGGGGCTACTTTGATTGGCAGCGGCATTGAAGTGATGCAGCAAATTTCGATGGTAGGCAATGATCTAAAATTTGATCTTGGCGTTGGCACTTGCGGCAAGGGCGGGCAAAGTGTGCCGGTTGGTGTTGGTCAGCCGACGCTAAAAATTGATGCCATCACAGTCGGCGGCACCAAATAATCGTTTAACCTGCGCTAGCTAAATTGATGAAATTGCAGCCTAAGGCTGCAATTTTTTTGCGCGTTATTTATTTTAAAACCGCTTTTCAGGGCAGCTGCGCTGCGCAAAACAGTTTTCGCTGCATCAAAAGCCCCGATCACAGCGGAGCAGGGCCAAGGTTTTAAAAGATCAAAGTTAGCTGTCTTGATGTAGCTCTTTTAAATACTGAAATATTTCGCGGTACGCTTTAGGCGGACGATTTTCTTGCTGCTCTTTTTTAGCTAAGCGTGCTAGCTGGCGCAGTTTTTGGCGATCGGCTTGTGGAAACTGGCTCACTAGCTCATTGATTGCCGCGTCACCTGTTTCAACAATTTTGTTACGTAATGTTTCTAGTTTGTGCAGCATGGCTGCTTGCTGGTTATCTTTGTTGCGTAAAATGTTTAACGCATCTTGGATAGGCTCAGGATCGCGGCTGCGCATCAGTTTTCCGATATATTGCAATTGACGGCGTTTAGCTTCTCTTTCAAAAGTGCGCGCCTGGGTAACTGCGTGCTGTAGCTCTTCATCCAGCGGAATTTTTGCCAGCGCTGCCGGTTTTAGCTCAACCAACGCTTCGCCCAATTTTTGCAGCTCCTCAACGTCTCGTTTTAATTCGCTGCGGCTAACGATGATGATCTCTTCTGGCTCTTCATCCCAAGGCTCGTGTTTGTTTTTGCGCGCCATTTTTTTTCCTCTTGCAAAATAGTCGCCGATTTTAACAAGAAACAGACTTTTTGCGGATATTTTTTCGCACCCCTCGGGCAACGATGCTATGCTTGCTGACTTGACAGAAGAGGTTGTTACAGGCGCATGACTTCTATCGCGCGGTCTATTGTCAATCTAAAACGATGCGATTTAAGTGGTCAAAATGGATGGAGCTATGGATATAAAACAACAAGTAGCGCAAAAAAAAAGTGAGCTAGAAAACGCGGTGGCGCGTGCCTTAGAGCTGGCTGGGCAAAAAGCCGACGCTGCGGAAGTTGCCATCACAAAAAGTACGGGGATCAGCGTATCAACGCGCATGCGTAATGTTGAAAGCGTTGAATTTACCAGTGACGGCGCATTGGGGATCACGGTTTATCGTGGCCAGCGTAAAGGCAGTGCGTCAACGTCTAATCTCTCTAGCGACGCGATTGCTAAAACGGTGGAAGCGGCGCTTGATATTGCCAGTTTTACTTCTGAAGATCCTTTTGCAGGGCTTGCGCCAAAAGAGCTTTTGGCATTTGGCTATCCGGATCTCGACCTTTTTCACCCCGACTCTCCCGATCCAGACAGCGCGGCGCAAATAGCGATTGCTGCAGAAGAAGCGGCATTAAGCTGCGATCCGCGTATTAAATTTAGTGATGGCGCAAGCTACGATAGCCATTACGGGATCCGTGTTTATGGTAATACGCATGGTTTTATCGGCAGTTACGCCTCAAGTCGCCATAGCATTAGCTGCAGCGTTATTGCCGAAAGCCAAAAGGGCATGGAGCGCGATTACAGCTACACGGTCGCACGCAATAAAAGCGCGCTATGGAGCGCGCAAAAAGTGGGACAAGAGGCGGCGCGTCGTACGCTGTCACGCCTTGATCCGCAGCAAGTTGCCACTTGCCAAGTGCCCGTGATTTTTCATGCTGATGTCGCAACAGGGCTGTTTGGTCATTTAGCTAGCGCAATAAGCGGCGGTAATTTGTACCGTAAGACATCATTTTTATTGGACAAATTAGGTGAGCAGATTTTACCCAGCTGGCTGAGCATTGAGGAGCGCCCGCATTTGCCGCAAGGACTTGCAAGTACGCCATTTGATGGTGAAGGAGTGCGCACGCGCGATCTCACTATTATTCAAGAAGGCGTGTTGCAAACTTATTTGGCCGCGGGATATGCTGCGCGCAA
>JBOFXO010000178.1:0-2742 GCA_051654185.1 Vibrionaceae bacterium
CCTGCGGCCGACGGTTTTTATATGCCGGCGGAGTGGCAGCCGCACCAAGCGGTATGGATGCTATGGCCCTTTCGCGCTGATAATTGGCGTGAGCGGGGAAGATTGGCGCAGCAAGCCTTTGCGCAAGTTGCTCAGGCGATAAGCCGTGCGACACCTGTGATCATGGGTGTGCCTCTTGCGGAAATGGCAAAAGCACGCGCGGTGATGCCAGCTGACGTCACTTTAGTTGCGTTAAATAGCGACGATTGCTGGGCGCGCGATACGGGTCCTACCATCGTAGTGAATGAGGCGGGTGAGCGGCGCGGCGTGGACTGGCTATTTAATGCGTGGGGCGGGCTTGATGGCGGCCTTTATGCATCTTGGGAGCAAGATCAAGAGGTGGCAGCGCATGTTTTAGCGCACCACGGGATGGCGCGCTATCGTGCGCCGCTTATTTTAGAAGGCGGCGCGATCCACGTTGATGGTGAAGGGACTTGCTTGACCACTAAAGAGTGCCTGCTTAATAAAAACCGCAATCCAGAGCTTTCACAGCAGCAGATCGAAGCGCATTTGCGCGACTATTTGGGCGTAAGCCAGATCATTTGGTTGCCCTTTGGCGTTTATAACGATGAAACCGATGGTCATATCGACAATATCTGCTGTTTTGTACGCCCGGGTGAAGTTGCGCTGCATTGGTGTGATGATGTCAATGATCCGCAATATCAGCGCTCACGTGATGCGTTAGCGGCGCTTGAGGCGGCGGTTGATGCTAAAGGCCGCCGGCTTAAAGTGTGGAAATTGCCACAGCCTGGCCCGCTATTTTGCTCGCAGCACGAAGTGGACGGCCTTGAGCGCGGCAGCAGTGTTGCGCGCAAGGCTAATGAGCGCTTAGCGGCCTCTTATGTTAATTTTTTGATCACCAATCAAACGGTTGTTTTTCCTTTGCTCGACGATGCAACTGACGCGCAGGCGAAAGCGATGCTACAAGAAATTTTCCCCACTTTTCAGATAATTGGTGTCCCTGGCCGCGAAATTTTGCTGGGCGGCGGCAATATTCACTGTATTACGCAGCAGATCCCTAAAGGTCTGTAATGAC
Source organism: Vibrionaceae bacterium (assembly GCA_051654185.1). Classification (GTDB taxonomy): domain Bacteria; phylum Pseudomonadota; class Gammaproteobacteria; order Enterobacterales; family Vibrionaceae; genus Enterovibrio. Next base: position 1,076 of record JBOFXO010000178.1, read on the forward strand.
AAAAAGCCTTGCAAGCGCAAGGCTTTCTCTTTTTTATATTCCAAAAAGTCATATCTCATTCTTTTTTAGAATTTCTTATTATAGATAAGCTGCTTATAGTGACGCGACGAAACTAAGAGATAGGGCTGATAGTATGGAATATTTTTCGTTAACTTTTTTTGCTGCAATCTTGTTGGTGCTGCTTAAAATGCAAAAAGGACAAGCCTCCTTATCGCGCCGCACACTGGTCGGCTTAGTGCTCGGCTCTTTATTTGGTGTTTTTTTGCAGCTCATTTTTGGCCAAAGCGACATGCGCCCTGACATTTTAGCTTGGGTTGGCCTAGTTGGCGCGGCATACATCGCTTTTTTGAAAATGGTTATTGTTCCGTTAGTGCTTGTTTCTATGATGGCTGCTGTGATCAAGCTGGATAAAAACGGCTCATTTGGCAAAATTTCTGTGGTCACCTTGGTCTTTTTGCTCAGTACAACCGCGATGGCCGCTTTAATTGCAATCGGGGTGACTTACGTGACAAACCTTGATGCAACTTGGTTACTTGGTAGTGGCACAGCTGCTGCACAAAGTGGTCAGTTTGATCCTAGCTTGCATCAGGCAAAGCTTGCGCAGTTAAATTTACCTAATTTGCTGGTGAGCTTTATTCCTGTTAATCCCTTTGCCGATCTGGCAGGGCTTCGCGACACTTCTATTATTGCCGTGGTCATTTTTGGCGTTTTGGTGGGGATCGCCGCGCGCAATGTGGCGATTGAAAAGCCAGAATTTGCCAAAGGCATTTATCGCACGGTTGATATCGCGCAGGCCATTATTATGCGTCTTGTAAAAATGATGATGGCGCTGACACCTTTTGGCATCGCTTCTTTGATGAGCACATTGGTCGCAAATCTCAAATTGGCAGATATTTTAAACCTGTTTCATTTTGTTTTAGCCTCTTACATTGCGATCGCATTGATGTTCTTGGTGCACGGTCTGTTTGTTTTCTTTGCTGGAACAAGCGCGCTGGCGTATTTTAGGAAAATTTGGCCGGTACTGGTGTTCGCGTTTAGCTCAAGAAGCTCGGCGGCGACCATTCCGCTTAATATTGAAGTGCAAGTCAATCAGCTGCGCGTGTCACCGGCAATTGCTAATTTATCTGCTTCGCTTGGCGCAACAATCGGACAAAATGGTTGTGCGGGAATTTATCCGGCGATGCTTGCGATGATGGTTGCACCTACGGTTGGTATTGATCCCTTTGATATGCAGTTCATTATTTCATTGGTGGTGATGGTGGTGATCAGCTCGTTTGGCATCGCAGGTGTGGGTGGTGGCGCGACATTTGCTGCGCTGATCGTATTGCCTGCAATGGGGCTACCAATTGCTATTGTGGGACTTTTGGTCTCTATTGAGCCCTTGATTGATATGGCCCGCACCGCGTTAAACGTGTCAGGTGCGATGGCGGCGGGGACTGTCACGCAGCGCCTTGCCGGCGGTCAAAGCGAGGCGCTTGCGCCTGCTGCAAAGCAACAAGCGCTGTAACCCGTTACCCCGCAATAAATTGATAGGATGGTCGCGATGTATTTCACGTCGCGGCCGTTTTTTTTGCAATTCTGCCCGTTTTTTGAGCGAAACAAATTTCAGCAGCGATTTAAATATATTGTAGTTTTTGACCTAGGCTAGTAATTTGAAACACAACCGA
>JBOFXO010000179.1:0-4225 GCA_051654185.1 Vibrionaceae bacterium
CCTTGGTAGCGAATGGCGGTACGGTTGACTTCAATGCCTTGTGCATCTTTGAGCTGAATGGTGATGCGCTCGCCGGTTTGGCTTAGTGAGCGAAAGCCCAGCCACGCGGCTAAAGCGAGGGCTACCAGCGTAAAGAGCCATAAAGGCGAAATGGTACTTTTTTTGATATGGGAGTTAGGGATCTCATCGTGAGTCATGATATTTACTGTGCTCTTGTTATTTTCTTGGGGTTTGTCTGTGGTATTTGGTCAGTTTTGACTGCTCTGCGCTATCCCAGATCAGCCGAGGATCTAAACTTTCCGCTGCCAGCATGGTGAAAACGACGACCAAACTAAAGGCTGTCGCGCCAGGTCCTGGGGAGAACCCCAGCAAATTGTCCCTGTCGAGCAGGGTCATAATAATGGTGATCACGCAGATATCGACCATTGACCATTTGCCAATAAAATGAACCCAATGGTATAGCTTGCTGCGAAAGCGAAATCCGCGATCGTGACGAAAGTGGATACACAATAAGATGTATGTTAATCCGATGATCTTGGCAATCGGAATGACAATACTAGCCAGAAAGATAATGATAGCAACGCTGTACATGCCGGCATTAGCCATTGCGGCAACGCCCGACAAGATCGTATCTTCAAAGCGGCGGCCGTTGGTCAATAAAATTGAAATCGGCAATATATTGGCGGGGAAAATGAAAAAAATCGCTAACGCGGTCAAATACCAAGTTTTTTGCAAGCTGCCGTTTTTGCGGGCAGCAAGCTTGTGCGTGCAGCGCGCGCAGTGCGAGGCGCGCACTTGCGTAAATGAGCAGTGCTCACAGGTGATAAGCTGCGATAAATCTTGCAAAGCAGCGGTTGCGCCTTGCCCGTGATCCGGCTCAAGGCGGTCCCAATAGCGCTCAATGCACATGCGCGACAACAAAATGGTGAGCGCAATGTGCAATAACACAAAGCAGATCAAGCCATAACCCGGTTCAATGTCTGTGTAATCAATGATTTTATAGCCGGCGATGGCAAGGCTTATCAAAAACACATCGAGCATCACCCAGTTTTGCAGCTTTTTGAGCGCGCTGGTGGCGAGCAGCAAAAGTTTGCGCCTTTTGCGCAACACTGCCCAGTTTGCCAGCAAAATCGCGAGCAGGTACAAAAGCGGCGCGATAATGGTGCAGATCACAAGCAAAACGCCGACAAAAGGAAATGATGCAAAGAGCGCTTTTGAACCGCTAAAAACAGACGTTTGTAATTCGACGCCCAGCAAATTGATGGTCATCAGCGCCGAATTGAGCGCGGGGATAAAAAGCAGCAGCGCTGCGACGGTAAGCGCTAATTCTCCCGAGAAAAGCAAAGCATCGTGCTTGCCGACTTTGGAGTGGCAGCAAGGGCAACGGGCGCTGTAACGGGACTTTAGCACTATATTTTGTTGCAAGAGGGCGTCACAGCTATGACAGCGGTAAATACGCATCCAGACCTCGTTCGGCTGTGCCGTGGTAAAAATGTGCTAGTATAAGCAACTTGTTAAAATCGTTCACTATTTAGTCTAAGTTTCTTTAATTGCAGGCTTTTATGATAAACAGCGGTAATGCTGCTTTATAGCAACTTTGTTGCATGATTTATCGGCCGTTTTGTTATTGATTGCAGAGTGCTAGTGCAGCTGTTGCATTGCAGCTGTGCTACGCAGAAGTTAACATTAACATTTTTAGCAGATTTGAGTCCAACTTTTGCTTGATATTGCTTTTTTGTATGATGAGCGCAAAACATCGCAATGTCACGCCCATCGAAGCAGACAGACAACTACACACATCAAACATTTTTTATAAAAATCAGCTGAAATTTCGCTTTGTTGTGGTTTTTCATTACAAGCTATCTATAATAGCCGCCTTAGTAAAGGTGGAATTTTCACTCTGTATCGGGGTTTAAAAAGATCTATTTTAGATAATTTATCGGATAAATCATTACAACAGCGGGCAGCAGAGCGAAATCGATGCCAGTGAGTGAAACGGTGTGATGCACCAGAGCAGTACTTTTTAAAAGTTAGGCGTGCTTTTAATGACAGGAATAAAAATGGAACACCAAGAAGTTAACAACCAAGAAGTGAAAGATGTGCAGGCTGCGGCAGTTGCAGAAGAAAATGGCGCAGAGAAGCTAAAAACTGGTAAACAAATCATCCAGTTTCTAGCAGAACGTTTTCCACTTTGCTTTACCCTAGAAGGCGAAGCAAAACCGCTAAAAATTGGTATTTTTAAAGATCTCATTCAACGGCTAGCTGACTGCGAACAATTGAGCAAAACGCAATTGCGTGCCTCATTGCGCCTTTACACATCCTCTTGGCGTTACTTGCATGGGATGCGAGAAAATGCTCAGCGTATTGATTTAGATGGTAATGTTTGCGGCGAGCTTGAGCTTGAACATGTTGAGCATGCAAAGCTTGCTTTAGCACAAAGCAAAGAGCGTTTTTCACAAAAACGTAAGCAAAATATCAACAAATCTTCTACCGAAAATGAGCAACTCCCTAAAAAAACAAATAAAAATCCAACAAATGCAGGAAAATCTAGATCATTAGCACAAAAAAATACTAAGCTGACAGCAACGCCTAAATCACCCGCTGCGGTATTGAAGGCTGAGGAAATCATCGTAGGCAAAAATGTCAATATCAATATGGGCAGTGGCAATATGCCAGCTACGATTGTTGAAATAAATAAGGATGATGTCCGTGTTCGTTTGACCAATGGATTGACCATGGTTGTAAAAATGGAGCACCTTCGTCCGTGAGGAGAGTGCTTAAGGCATGATTTATCGGATCCGCTTTTGTGTCGCTGCTTTGAGCCTTGGGCTGGCAGCTTCTTCGGTAGCGCTTGAGGCAAAATACGCCATCGCTGATTTACCTAATCTGGCCTCGGAGCCGCAGCATAAGATTGCTAGCCAGCGTATTGCCCGTCGTTTTGAAACTTCTCACTATAAGGTGTTTGAGCTTAACGACACCTTTTCTAGCAAAATATTTGATAGATATATCAATATTTTAGATTATAACAAACTCTTTTTTACCAAAAATGACATCGCGGCTTTAAGCAAATATCGGCTGGTGCTTGATGATCAGCTGCGCGCCGGTGATACCAGTGCCGCGTATGCCATTTTTAGCCAGTCGATGCGCAAGCGGTTTTTGCGCTATCAGCACGCTTTGTCTTTGCTCGATAATGAAATTTCCTTCACGGAAGATGAATACATTGTTTTAGACACCAATAAGCTTGATTGGGCGGTGAATGAAATTCAGCTTGATGAGTTATGGCGTAAACGTGTGAAAAGCGATGCGTTAAATTTAAAGCTATCGGGAAAGGCATGGCCTGATATTAAAAAAACGCTTGGAAAACGCTACAACACCGCGCTTAAGCATTTAGTGCAAACTAACAGCGAAGATGCGTTTCAGGTCTATTTGAACGCATTTGCCCGCGAAATTGACCCGCATACCAGCTATTTATCGCCACGCTCAGCTGAGCAATTTCAATCAGAAATGAATTTATCGCTCGAAGGCATTGGCGCTGTGCTGCAAGCTGAAGATGATTATACCGTGCTGCGCTCTTTAGTCGCCGGAGGTCCTGCGGCTAAAACGAAAAAGCTTGCGCCAGGCGATCGCATTATCGGTGTGGCGCAAAAGGGCGGCAAGATGGTCGATGTCGTTGGCTGGCGCTTAGATGACGTGGTGCAGCTGATCAAAGGGCCTAAAGGCAGCGAAGTGCAGCTTGAGATCTTGCCGGAAGGGGCAAAAGCGAAAAGCTACATGATCACGCTGGTGCGTGACAAGATCCGCCTTGAAGATCTGGCGGTAAAATCTGAGATCATTGAATCGGATGGCAAAAAAATTGGTGTGCTGAATGTGCCAAGCTTCTATGTAGGGCTGACCGAAAACACCAAAACTGAGCTTGCTAAGTTAAAAAAAGAGAATATCGCAGGACTTGTGGTTGATCTGCGTAACAATGGCGGCGGCTCGCTTGCTGAAGCCTCCTCGCTCACAGGGCTTTTCATCTCCAGCGGGCCGGTTGTGCAAGTGCGCGACAGCTACGGGCGCGTCAAAGTCAACACTGATAATGACGGCCTGATCTCTTATTCTGGCCCTTTAACCGTGCTGATCAATCGCTATTCGGCATCAGCTTCTGAAATTTTTGCCGCAGCGCTGCAAGATTATGGGCGCGCGCTGGTGGTGGGCGAGCAATCTTTTGGCAAGGGGACTGTGC
>JBOFXO010000180.1:0-4866 GCA_051654185.1 Vibrionaceae bacterium
TTTTTTTGTAAGCTGGGTCGGCTGTGAGGGGTACATGGAGGCCTAACCCCAAGAGGATGTAAAATGGCTACTGTTTCAATGCGCGACATGTTAAAAGCGGGTGTGCACTTCGGTCACCAAACTCGTTACTGGAACCCAAAAATGAAGCCTTTCATTTTCGGTGCGCGCAATAAAGTTCACATTATTAACCTAGAAAAAACCGTTCCTTTGTTCAACGACGTGTTGGGCGAGCTGAGCAAAATCGGTGAACGCAAAGGTAAGGTATTGTTTGTAGGTACAAAACGCGCTGCAAGCGATGCAATCAAAGTGGCAGCAGAAAGCTGTGACCAATATTTTGTAAACCAACGCTGGCTTGGCGGCATGATGACTAACTGGAAAACAGTTCGTCAATCAATCAAACGCCTAAAAGATCTTGAGAGCCAAGCTGTTGATGGTACTTTTGACAAGCTGACTAAAAAAGAAGCTTTGATGCGCACTCGCGAAATGGAAAAATTAGAAAAATCGCTGGGCGGTATCAAAAACATGGGCGGCTTGCCTGATATGCTGTTTGTAATCGATGCTGATCATGAGCACATTGCAATTAAAGAAGCAAACAACCTTGGTATTCCAGTGGTAGCAATTGTTGATACTAACTCTAACCCAGATGGCGTTGATTACGTTATTCCTGGCAACGACGATGCTATCCGTGCCATCCAATTATACCTAACTGCGGCAGCGCAAGCTTACCGTGAAGGTCGTAATCAAGATATCGTAACGCAAGCTGAAGACGAGCTAGTTGAAGTTGCAGAGTAATCGTCTGGCTCGTTACGCAAGATTTAATTAGCAATGCCTAATTAAGCAACTAGGGGCCGAGTGGCCCCTAAATTTTGCCTAAAATTATTTCGAATTGAGGATATGAGAATGTCGATTTCTGCTGCCATGGTAAAAGAGTTACGTGAGCGTACTGGCGCTGGCATGATGGAGTGCAAAAAAGCACTGGTTGAGACAAATGGCGACATCGAGCTTGCTATTGAAAACATGCGTAAATCAGGCGCGGCAAAAGCTGCGAAAAAAGCAGGTAACATTGCTGCTGATGGCGCGATCATCATCAAGCAAAACGCAAGTCTTGCGGCGCTTTTAGAAGTAAACTGCCAAACTGACTTCGTGGCTAAAGACAGCAACTTCACTGAATTTGCTAACAAAGTGGCTACTGCGGCGCTTGAGTCAAAAGCAAGCATTCAAGATCTGCAAAGCAAGTTTGAAGATGAGCGTGTTGCGCTAGTTGCAAAAATCGGTGAAAACATCTCTATTCGCCGCGTAGCTTATGTAGAAGGCGCACAACTTGCTTCTTACCGTCACGGTGAGCGCATTGGCGTTGTTGTTGCGGGTACTGGCAGCGAAGAGACGCTAAAACACATCGCAATGCACGTTGCAGCCTCTCGCCCAGAGTACGTTAATCCTGAAGATGTACCGGCTGATGTTGTAGCTAAAGAGCAACAAATTCAAGTTGAAATCGCGATGAACGAAGGCAAGCCAAAAGACATCGCTGAAAAAATGGTTGCTGGCCGCATGAAAAAATTCACCGGCGAAGTTTCTTTAACAGGCCAACCTTTTGTTATGGAGCCTAAAAAGAGCGTAGGTGAAGTGCTAAAAGAGCAAGGTGCAAGCGTAACTACATTTGTGCGTCTTGAAGTTGGCGAAGGCATCGAGAAGCAAGAAATTGATTTCGCTGCAGAAGTTGCTGCAGTACAAAAAGGTTAATTGATATTGCTATCAGCTTAAGGCCGCAGTGATCTGCGGCTTTTTGTTATTAAACGTATGGAAAAGGTCCGCTATCATGACAACAACTCCAAAGCCTGTTTATCAGCGTATTTTATTAAAATTGAGTGGTGAAGCACTGCAAGGCAATGAAGGATTTGGTATTGATGCCTCTGTGTTAGACAGAATGGCACATGAGATCAAAGAGCTTATTGAAATTGGCGTGCAAGTTGGGCTTGTGATTGGCGGTGGTAATTTGTTTCGCGGCGCAGGTCTTGCTAAAGCAGGCATGAACCGTGTTGTTGGCGACCACATGGGGATGCTGGCAACCGTGATGAACGGCTTAGCAATGCGTGATGCGCTGCACCGCGCTTATGTTAACGCCCGTTTAATGTCGGCCATTCCGCTTAATGGTGTGTGCGACAACTACAGCTGGTCTGACGCGATAAGTCAGCTGCGCAGTGGCCGTGTTGTGATTTTTGCAGCAGGCACTGGTAATCCATTTTTCACAACCGATTCAGCAGCTTGCTTGCGCGGGATCGAAATTGAAGCCAACGTAGTGTTAAAGGCGACGAAAGTGGATGGGGTCTACTCTGAAGATCCTAACAAAAACCCTAACGCTAAACTTTATAGCCAGATCTCTTATCAAGATGTTTTAGAACAAGAACTTAAAGTGATGGATCTGGCCGCGTTCACCTTGGCGCGTGACCATAAAATGCCTATTCGCGTCTTTAATATGAATAAGCCTGGCGCATTGCGTCGCGTTATTTTAGGTGAACAAGAAGGCACGTTGATTATTGATAACGCTTAAGCCATTTTAATGGCATAATTTTGCAATCAAGAAAGTTTTAAGGATATTTTTGTGATCAAACAAATCAGTGAAGCCGCTAATGAGCGCATGAACAAAAGCGTTGAGGCGCTAAAACAGACTCTTTCTAAAATTCGTACAGGCCGCGCGCACCCTGCGCTGCTAGACGGTTTGCAAGTTGATTATTACGGCTCATCAACGCCGCTAAAGCAGCTTGGTTCAATCATTGCTGAAGATGCACGCACTTTAGCGATCACCGTGTTTGACAAATCGATGACGCAAGCGGTAGAAAAAGCGATCATGACCTCGGATCTGGGTTTAAATCCAATGTCTGCTGGCACTGTTATTCGCGTCCCTTTGCCAGCGCTAACAGAAGAGCGTCGCCGCGATTTAGTTAAAATTGTGCGCAACGAAGCTGAGCAAGGCCGCGTCAGTGTGCGTAATATTCGTCGTGATGCAAATGCTGAGATCAAAGCACTATTAAAAGCAAAAGAGATCTCAGAAGATGATGATCGTCGCAGCCAAGATGACATTCAAAAGCTGACTGATGCTGCGGTGAAAAAAATTGATCAGATCCTTGAATTGAAAGAAAAAGAGCTAATGGAAGTGTGATTTAACACTCTTTTTAGCGAGAAATTAAAAAGCGCTGGGGCCAGCGCTTTTTATTTATAAAGGAAGATTATGCATTCTTTATCCTCTGAATTGATTGATTTTGAACTGCTACCTAAACATATCGCGGTGATCATGGATGGCAATGGTCGCTGGGCAAAATCACGTGGAAAGCCTCGTATTTTTGGCCATTACGCCGGCGTTGAAGCGGTAAGAAAGATTGTTATTAATGCTAATAAATTAGGGATCCGTGCGTTAACACTGTTTGCATTTAGCCGCGAGAATTGGGCAAGACCTGAAGAAGAAGTGCATCTTTTAATGACACTTTTTGCGAGCGTGCTTGGAAGAGAAGTACGTAAATTGCATAAAAATGGTATTAAATTCAAAGTTATGGGGGACATTTCTCGGTTTAGTTCATCATTGCAGGATAAAATACGCCAGGCTGAGCAGCTAACAGCAAATAATACGGGAATTGTCCTGAATGTAGCAGCCAATTATGGCGGACAGTGGGATATTTTGCAGGCTGTACAAAAGGTTGCGTTTGATGTGGAGTCGGGAAAATTAAAGGCCGCCGATCTCACCTCAGAAATTATCAGTAAAAATTTGCTAAGCGTTGATCTGCCAGAGGTTGATCTGTTGATCAGAACCAGCGGTGAGTGCCGGATCAGTAATTTTATGTTGTGGCAGATTGCTTATGCAGAAATTTATTTTACTGAGCAGTTTTGGCCAGACTTTGATGGACAAAGCTTAAGCGAAGCCATCGCATGGTATATCCAACGAGAGCGTCGTTTTGGCTGTACTAGCGAGCAAATTCAAGCAATGTTACATGTAACAAGATAAGGGGTTTCGTTTGCTAAAACAAAGAGTTTTGACTGCATCATTGCTTGCACCGCTTTCGATTGCAAGCATTCTTTTTTTGCCGCTTAATTTATTCACCCTTGTGATGGTGTTTGTCACCTTACTGGGCGTGTGGGAGTGGACTAAATTTGTGGTAGACAGCCGGCGCGTTCACGCCTTTATTATGCCAACCTTGGTGATTTTGGGCTCTTTGTTTTATTTTTGGCCCCTCAAACAGACGGCATTCACTTTTTCCGTGCTAGGAGTGCAAACTATTGCACTCGTTGGCGCAATGTGGTGGTTTATCACCTGCGCGATGATCAAGCTTTACCCAAAGCGCACCAGCTGGTGGGTGGGTAATGGCTTTTTGCAGCAAACATTTGGCGTTTTTTCACTGCTGCCATTTTTGTGGAGCGTTTTATTGCTGCGCACTTATCAGTATGATGTCGACCCGACGCTAGGGGCAAAATTGGTGCTGCTGGTTTGTCTGCTGGTTTGGGCTGCTGACACGGGAGCTTTTTTTGCCGGCAAGCAGTTTGGCCGGCGCAAAATGGCGCCGAATGTGAGCCCGAATAAAACGATTGCTGGCCTTATCGGAGGTCTTGTGGCTTCGGTTGGGGTGATGTTTATCAGTGTTGAACTGTTTGCCATTCCCTTTGCCTCGTTTTTTGCGCTGTGCATTGTGGCTGTGATCACAGCGCTTGCCTCTGTGGTGGGCGATTTGGCCGAAAGCATGTTCAAACGCGCGGCAGGGGTTAAAGACAGCGGGCGTATTTTGCCAGGACACGGTGGCATTTTAGATAGAATTGACAGTCTTACGGCTGCTTTTCCTGTATTTGCTGTACTTTATTTTATTCTGGCCCAGTAGCGTGGGC
>JBOFXO010000181.1:0-2791 GCA_051654185.1 Vibrionaceae bacterium
TGCGAGATTTAGACCGCTCTCGCCCGCAGAGTGAAAGTGAAGCCGCGCGGCCGCGCCGTGAAAGAGCAGCTGAAAGAGCAGATCGCAGAGATCCAACCTTTGTGTCGGCTACGCCGCCGGCACACGTAAGCTCCGACGAAGAGCAGTCAGACGCATTTGAGCCGGCGCCGCAAACCCCACCTCAGCCGATGCCACGGAGACAGCCTGCTCCACAAGTAGCGCCAGAGCGCCCAACAACGCCTGAGCCAACCCACCCTAGCTGGAACTATGCTCTTACTGGCTTAGAGCCTGATCCCGCTAGCGATTTAGCCAGGCGACAAGGCACGTTGCAGTATTTGCAAGGCCAGCAAACACAGCTGCAAGGTCTTCTCGTAACGGATCAAACCCCTGCACATCAGCTTTATTACCAGCAGCAGCTTTTGCGAGTGCAAAGTGACATTAATGCAATAATGGCTGATATTGCCGCGCTGCAAGCACAGCAAGCCAGTGGTGGAACTTTTGTTGCGCCGCAATTGCCACAACAGCCGCAGCAATTACAGCCTCAGCAGCTGCAACCACAACAGCCACCGCAATTACAACCTCAGCCACAACAGCAGCCACCGCTACCAGTGTATCCACACGCGCAACAAATAGCGCCGCATATAACGCCAGGAGCACAAGCTACGCCGCTGGTTTTCCCACAGCAAGCTGGCGCGATACAGCTTCCACCGCAGTCACCGGTTGCAATGGGCCCGATCATTGGTGAGCTAACGGTTCCTGCGGGCATGCTTGCGGATCACTGCCAACAAGCAATAGCAAGTACCATCAATTCGCTGCAGCAGCAACAAGGAAATCCGGCAGTTTCTCCACTGCAAATAGTGCGCTCAGTTGCGCAATATCACAGCAATTATTTGCCAACCCCGCCAACTTTTGAGCAAGTTATTGCTAAATGGAAATCGGGATTCCAGCTTAATGACAATAATACGAACAGATTTGCGCTCGGGCTGTTATCAAGGCACGCACAGCAGCCACTTACTCCTGCTGAGCTGATTACGCTCTATATTGTCGGTGTGAAAGCTGCAACGCTTGGTCCGCTCGGCAGCGATCTATTTAATGAGCTCCACAGCTTAGGTCGAGTGGTAAAACAAAATATTCAGCAAAAAACACAAACTAACACAGGGCTTTATGTGCAGCAGCAGTCTGCCATTGATATGCAAATCGCACAATTGATGGTAACGCTAGGCACTACGGCTGAGCAAACGGTGTCAATGCCTCAAACCCCGCAATCGCTGTTAGCCTCTTTGGCTAATTTAAGCACTGGCATGTATATACCAAATCATGACTGGGATTTTCTCTTTTTCACTTGGATAAACAGTTATGGTAATCCAGTCGCCAACCAGTCAGTAGAGGCTAAACATCACAATGTTGCCGCTGCATTGCAGATCCCTGCGCAAAATAGGGATGCTTTCGTGAATGGGCTGACAACATTGATGTGGAAAAATCTTGGGCTTTGGGTTTGGGTGACGGATGTCGCTTCTGGGATTGTGCCACCTCCTGTAGGCCATCCACCGGTATCACAAGCTGTTAGACAAAGGTTGACGAGCGATATTACTCAGTTAGGCTCTCTTGGCTCAGCGAATGCTGTTTGTGAAGCAGAGCTTGTGCAATTTTTACGCGATCAATTTTTGCCATAAGCCGCAAGCTTGCAGTAATAACCGTAATAAATGTGCAAAAAGTAAAAGCGGCGTTAAAGCGCCGCTTTTTTATTTATAAATATGTGTATGATGAGCATGGATTTTGTACGCTGCTCAATGTACCGCGATCAAGCCTTCCTGCATTTCTTTTTGCATTGCTTGCCAGCGCTGCAGAGTATTTTTACGCATGTTCCAAAGCGGTAATGCTTGCAGCTCTTTCCACGTTACCTGACAGCGCTTTTGTAAACGCGCGGCATGCGGAACGCTGCTCAGCGGTAAATTATCGATGATTTCAATAGAGCCTTGGCGATCATTACACAAAAGCAGCATGTCACAGCCAGCATGTAAAGCTTGCTGCGCCCGCTCACAAGCTTTGCCCATCACATGCGCCCCTTTCATGTTCAGATCATCTGAAAAAATAATGCCTTGAAAGTTTAGCTGCTGCCGTAAAACTTGTTTTAGCCAATATGGCGAGCCGCTAGCAGGCTTATCGTCATAGTGAGGATAAATAACGTGAGCAGGCATTAAGGCATCGAGCATGCCCGCTTTGATCTGCTGGGCAAAAATATTCAGATCGTCAGCGATATTCGTTCGCTCATCAATGGGCGTTTCGTGGTGAGAATCCGCGCTCACCGCGCCGTGTCCTGGAAAATGTTTGCCTGTCGTCGCCATGCCTGCTTCGCGCATTCCAAGCATGAACTGGCTAGAATAGTGCACAACTGCGTCAGGCTCTGCGGCAAAAGCGCGATCACCAATAGCTTTACTGATAAACCCGCAATCAAGAACCGGAGCAAAACTTAGATCGATACCATGTGCAATCAGCTCAGCGGCCATGAGCCAACCCGACAAGGCTGCCATTTTCTCACCATCTTTATATTGCGCGTAATGGCTAGCAGGTGAGAGCCTTGTGAACTCTTGCTTAAAACGTTGCACACGTCCGCCTTCTTGGTCAACGCCGATCAAAATAGGCCGTTTTGCCGCGCGCCGAATAGCGCTGTTTAACGCTATCAGCTGCTCACTGTCATGAAAATTGCGTGAAAATAAGATCACGCCGCCCACTAAGGGATGCGCGAGCAGCTCTTTTTCTTCACTTGAAAGCTCTGTTGACTCTAAATCTA
>JBOFXO010000182.1:0-1831 GCA_051654185.1 Vibrionaceae bacterium
TCAAGCTGGGAAAAATAAGGGGCAACCAACCAATAGGCGCCGCGAAACTGCGCTAAAAACTGCGTAAGACGTTTTGAAACCAGCCGCGCACCAAATTGAATAACGCACTGCGCTGTCAGTAGCAGCTTTCGACAATCGTTATCCAGCAGCCAACCGTCAAATCCTGCATGATCGCAACTTACTCCTGACTGCGGATCGCACAAAACCGGCCAACCCAACTTTTGCGCCAGCGCGAGCAGCGCCGGCTGCGCGTCGGCATCGATTTTGCCAATCAGCAAAATACCTTTTTGCCCAGCAAGCGCCTGCCACATCTTTTGCAGCGCGCTGTGATCAAGCAAGTTCGGCGCCACATAGGTCACATAGGGTTTATCATCTTGTAGCCAAGCGTGAACGGGCTCAAGGTAAGCTGCAGTTAGCGCATCAGCAGCATCCAGCTCCTCGCCGTACAAAGGCTCAGGATACGGGCAATTAATGTGCAAACTGCCGCCAAGCTGATGCTGCAAGGCCAGTTTTTGCGAAAGCGTAGAGAGCAGCCACGCAGGTGAAATTGCCACACTAGGGGCCGGCAAATGATACGCAACGCTCACCTGCTCACCAAAAATATGCGTTTGCACAATCGCTTGATTGGCGCCGCACTGAATTTGATCGCAAGGCCTGTCGGCTGTGAGCAAAATTAAAGGCTCACCCGTTAACGCACTCTCAGCAACGGCTGGCAATAAATTAGCCACCGCCGTACCGGATGTGACGATCACCGCAACCGGCTGCAAGCTTGCTTTTGCAAGCCCGAGCGCTAAAAACCCTAAGCCGCGCTCATCAAAATGAGTATGCAAAGTGACATCAGGGTGCGTCTCAGACAAACGCTGCGCCTCTAAGGTAAGCGGCGTTGAGCGCGAGCCTGGCGCAATGCAAAAATGGCGCACGCCTTGGCGATACAGCGCTTGCAAAATTAGCCGAGCCCAAATTCGGTTGAGCGTCGCTTGATCAAGTGCCTGCAGCGCAAACTCTTTTTGGGTCAAACTAAAGTTATCCTTCATAGCACTCGCATTAAAAACTTTATTACACAATAAGATATCGCATATTGTGCTTTAAGATTGCGCAGGCTCAAACAGCGCAAGCAGCGTTGCGAGCTTCTTATCAAGCTCTTGCCATTCTGCGCTCGCAATCGAGCCTGGTACGATTCCCGCTCCTGCAAAAAAATGCACCGCTTGGGCTTCTACTTGCGCGCTGCGGATCGCGACACAAAACTCGCTACGCTCAGCCTGCATAAATCCAACTGAGCCGCTGTACCAGCCGCGCTCAAATGGTTCATGCTCTTGAATATGCTCGAGAGCTAGCGCACGCGGCAAGCCTGCTACAGCAGCGGTTGGCTGCAGCAGATCAAGCAGGCGACTGTCATTGATGTCTGCACTGTCTAAGATCACGCCGCTGATCGCGCATTTTAAATGCTGAACATGCGCAAGTTTAATGATCTGCGCGGGCGCTATCGACAATAGCACTTTCCCCGCTAAGCGCGCCACAATGTCATTGACCACCAGCTGATTTTCATAACTGTTTTTTCTATCACGCTGCAGCCACAGTGCAAGCTGTTCATCTTGCTGAGGATCTTTACTGCGTGCACAGGTTCCAGCTAACGCTTCAGTAAACAAAGCGCTGCCATCGCGCGCAAATAAACGCTCTGGCGTCGAGCCAACGAAAGCAGAATTTGCGTCCTTAGCCAGTAAAAAATGAAAATGGTGCACATTGATCTTCTGACTTGCTGCAAGCAAAGAAAACGCATTGATCTTTTTAGAAAAAGAAACCGTCGTTTTACGAGATAACACCACTTTTTGTA
>JBOFXO010000183.1:0-5450 GCA_051654185.1 Vibrionaceae bacterium
CAGAGTAAAAATGCAGCCTTGTGGTCACGCTCATACTTCGCCTGCACTGCTGGCGGAGCGACAATTGAGACATTAAAAGCATATGTTGAGAGTCAATCAGCTCCAGATTAAGCCACTATCGCGACTTACGCCTTATATCCCCGCCCTCATCGGGCGAGGGTTTACGGCGCAATGGCTAATTATCGCGTACTGCTCTTCTTCCTTTTTAGCAAAAACATGCTTAGCTGGTGAACCGTACCGGTAAACTTATCCTTAAATCAGGGAAGAATTCCGGTGTGGGCGCCAAATAAGTATTAACATCAAAAATTGATCAAGTCCCCCAGCAAATACGCTATATTTTATTTCACTTTTTCATGCAGATTTTTCCGCTATTATTCTTGCATATCTGCGCGTTGCATTCGTTTATAGCATCTGGTTTAACGCTGTTTTCTGCCACCCCATATTCGTATAAAAATGCTGGCAAAAGAGTAAAACCGCTTGTTTGCATTTCACTAATTTTTTATGCAAACAAAGTGCAACGCTGTGCAGCACGGATAAATACAGGCTATGAGACCTCTCTTGTTACTTCAATCACATATAAATACGCATAAAACAATATGCTCTGCTAACGAGCGCACGCTATCGCTGGCTAGCTACTTGCCGTAATTTAAGGAGAAAAATGTCAAGTTCCAATCAAGCAGCTAATGCGAATAGGCCACAAATAACTACAACAGAACAAATGCGAGCATTGATTCGAGAAAGAGAAAATCGGCACACCAGCGCAAGCTTGCAACATCTTATCTTAGGGTTTAGGAACTGCGCAGTTCAACCTCAGACGCAAAGTGGACAAGAGGGTTTAGGCGCTGCTGGTGCTAGTATGCCTTCAGGCACGCCAGACTTTCAAACTGTACGAAGCGTAATAGGAGCCCGAGCGTTTGCATTCAATACAGCAAGAGCCACTATTACGTCTGCAAACGAGCAACTTCAAAGGCCATTATTACATCAGCCTATTAATAGACAAGCGGCAGCAGTTCAGACATTGGTGCGCCGCCGAGGATTACTGCATGTAGCAAAATTACAAGTAGATCTCGCACTCAGTTTTTTACGAAGGCATGACAATGAGGATAACGAGCTTGTCGATCTAGATTTGGATACTTCAGCCCTTCTTAAGCGCATGCGCCGCAGGCTTGTAGAGGCCCTCAAGGAAGCAAGAACTTCTGTTGAGGAACACTGTGCTTTACTTGAAATTGAAGAGGAGGAGGCAAGAGAAATTTTCGCTGATGTGAATTTACCGCCATCAGGTGAGCTGTCTTTACAAACGGGTGCGGCAACACAAACAGATACCGATGCAGCTAGAGCTACGCAAAGAGAAAGCACTCCGCCTGTACGCCATCATTTTATAAGACTCAGCAGAAGGGGTTTAATACCGATACCAAGCACTCCTGCAGATACAGGTACAAAATCTTCCACGTCAGAGCCTATTAGCCTGCTGCGTGAGCGATATCAGGCTTTATCTACTGCATCACGCAAAATAGAAAGTGCTGCTGATGCACAATTTCGATTAGCTCTAACGCAAAAGAAAGCTTATGCCGCAGCAATGCCATGTCGCATTCATCCTATTTCAAAACAAACGAGCACCGCTTTATCTTGCGTAAATAAGCAATTAAATACGCAAAACACCCTACCAGGCAGCCCGCATTCTAGACGCAATCTTATGCTGCATCTACACAATATAATGAACCGGCAGTTACTAAAAGAAATGCCGACGGATCAAGCACAACTTAGAGACTTCTTCTCGGCTCCTAATGCAGTGAGTGGATTATCAGGGCTGTCTGTCGTACAAATGCTCGCCGCGGCGCTACGCGCTTCCCCGCACCCAATGATCAAAGAGCAGATAGAGGAAATATTAAATTCACAGACTATCGATGGTATTGCAATGGCTCGTTTACTCGATCGTACGCATGAGGAGTTTATATCAGCAGATCAAATGCTAGCAATGTTCGATACATTAACCCCTGCAACGACTAATCGCTACATAAGGTTACTTTCACATTCTGTGCTTGAAATTTGTAAGCTAGCACTGATCGAGCTGCAATTGCCAAAGGGCGCAAGCTGATCCATTTAAGCATCCCTCCAACAGGATCAGTTTTGCTTCTGCCGTCATAGGCAAAACTGATCCTGTTGGTGGTGTCCCCCTACTTTACTCCATAATGCCTTGTGCAAAATAACGTTTACTAAATTCAATAAACCGCTTTAAGCGCATCGGCTGATATTTGTCTTTATGGTAGATGAGAGAGAGCTCTACACGCGGAATATACCAGTCTTGAAAGACTTCGACTAATTCACCGCGGGCTATTTCTTGGTGACAGTAAAATGTTGGGACGCGAATGATACCATTGCCGGCTAATGCCGCTCGTACTAACACGCGGCCATTTTTACACTGAAAATCCCCATCTACGAGGACATCAAAAGTTTGCTGTGATCCCTTGTGTTGGTAGCTCCAGCGTTTTACTGATCCGGTTAAGCAGTGATGTTGGGAGAGCTGCTTTGGCTGCTGAGGTTGACCTTGCTTTTTTAAATAAGCAGGGCTTGCAAGGGTGCTCATACTGATCTCAGTGAGTTTACGTGCAACAAAGCTACCATTTTCCAATTTACCCATGCGAAATGCCACGTCAAAGCCTTCTTCAATCAAATCAACTCGGTGGCTACTAAAATCGAGATGAATTCGCACCTCGCAATTCTCCTGCATAAAAGCGCTGCAAATATCGGCAATGACTTCTTCTCCAATATGCCCGCCAACGCTATTAATGCGCAATTCACCGCGCACTTCTTGCACATCATCTACGGCGGCTAACACTGCTTGTTCAATGCCGCTTAGCGCTTGTTCACATTGGCGATAAAAAAGCTCTCCTGCATCAGTGAGGGAAAGACGGCGCGTCGTTCGGATAACAAGGGTGACTCCCATGCTGTTTTCTAGCTGGCTTAACTGGCGTGAAACGTGTGAACGAGACACGGCAAGCTCTTCGGCCGCTTTGGTGAAATTGCCACATTTTGCAATTAGCACGAAGGCGCGAATATCGGCCAAATTGAGCTGGTTTAGCTGCATAACACCCCTTTATTTGTCATTATATTGCAACAGTTTGTGAACCTGTTGACTGTATATCAACAATATTTTTTTATCTATACTGCACTACACACATAGCAACCAGATCTTGTGTTCAGGAAGCTTTTTAAAATCAATAAGGTGGAATAATGAAACCATTAGTTGTTATTACAGGTGCAAGTTCAGGTATTGGTGAAGCCATTGCTCGCCGTTTTAGCGAAGCAGGCCATCCTTTGTTGCTGGTAGCGCGCCGCGTAGAGCGCTTAGAAGCACTTAATTTGCCAAATACATTGTGCGAAAAAGTCGACGTCACTGATGCCGCGACGCTAGTTAGCGCAATTGCTAAAGCGCAAGCGTTGTATGGCGCTGTAGATTTACTGGTCAACAATGCTGGCGTTATGCTGCTAGGCCATATTGATACCCAAGATGCTAGCGAATGGAAACGCATGTTTGATGTCAACGTGCTTGGTCTGCTTAATGGTATGCACGCCGTATTGGCGGATATGAAAAAGCGCAATCACGGCACTATCGTGAACATCAGCTCGATTGCAGGCAAAAAAACCTTCCCTGATCATGCCGCTTATTGTGGGACTAAGTTTGCAGTACATGCAATTTCTGAAAATGTGCGTGAAGAAGTCGCAGCAAGCAATGTACGCGTGACGACGATAGCCCCAGGAGCTGTAGAAACTGAGCTTCTTTCACACACCACATCTACTGAAATTAAAGACGGCTACAATGAGTGGAAAGTCGACATGGGCGGTGTACTCGCTGCAGATGATATAGCGCGCGCCGTGCTGTTTGCCTATCAGCAGCCGCAAAATGTTTGTATCCGTGAAATTGCAATTGCGCCAACCAAACAACAGCCATAGATTTTGTTGCACCACGCCCTTGAATAAAGCAATTGAGCAAGTTAAGAGCGCCATTTTTTGCGCTATTTGAGGGCGCAAGTTAAGCTGTCAATAAAAAATTTAATACCAAACAAGGTGTAACGAATACAAGAGGGAACAATGAGTTTATTATCAAACCAGCCACCAATAGCCGTTGTAACTGGCGCGGCGGGTGGAATTGGCCGCAAGCTTTGTATTGGGCTTGCAGATGCTGGCTATCGCGTGATAGCCACCGATCTGA
Source organism: Vibrionaceae bacterium (assembly GCA_051654185.1). Lineage (GTDB taxonomy): Bacteria > Pseudomonadota > Gammaproteobacteria > Enterobacterales > Vibrionaceae > Enterovibrio. The sequence continues at coordinate 4,211 of JBOFXO010000183.1, forward strand.
CTACTTATGCTTTTGAGCATCCGCAAATCCATTTCTATCCTCTTGATCTAAGCGATGAGCAAGGTATTGAGCGCCTTTTTGCTCAAGTTCGCACAGAGCATGGCGGTGTTCATTTGCTGATCAATAATGGCGCTATTAGTAAATTTCATATTCGATTCGAAGAGCTTACTACAGAGGCTTTTGATCAGGTGATGACAGTCAATGTACGTGGCGCGATGCTCTGCGCACGTGCTTTTGTTCAGGCAAATAAAGGGCTGCCCTATGGCCGTATTATCAACATTGCGTCTACTCGCTGGCAGCAAAATCAAGCTGGCTGGGATGCGTACGGCACATCTAAAGGGGCGTTAGTAGCGATGACACAATCGCTTGCTATTTCCCTAACCGAGCACCCTATTACTGTTAATGCTATCAGCCCAGGTTGGATCCAAGCTGAGGATTACCATACGCTCACCGAAGCCGACCACAGCCAGCACCCTAGTGGCCGAGTTGGTCGCCCTGATGATGTGACTCGTGCATGTCTTTTTTTAGCTGATCCTGAAAATGATTTCATCAATAGCGCGAATTTAGTGATAGATGGTGGCATGAGTAAGAAGATGATTTACCACACTTCTGCTTCTTTTTGGGAAGAGTAATGCTGATGGTGGCAGTAGCGATGCTGCCACCGATAAATACAAGCATATTGGCCATTTTCAGTGTTATAAATACTGCTGATGTTTTACTCAATGAGAAGGCTACTTTAGTTGGCCAGCGGCAGGGCAACTGTCACCATTAACCCGCCTTGAGGCTGATTTTCCAAAGTAAAAGTTGCACGATGTAGCGTAGCAATGCGCGCGACAATCGCCATGCCAAGCCCTACCCCATCCGGTAGCTGCGGATTCACACGAAAAAAACGATCGCTAACTTTATGTAGCAGCTCAGCTGGGATCCCAGGACCGTTGTCGCTGACCGTGATTTTTAAAACGCCGGTGCCGTCATTCTTAATTTGCTTTTGCGCCGTCACCACAATTTTTCCGCCAATCGGCGTATAGCGAAGCGCATTGTCAACAAGGTTACTAAAAAGTAGCTCAAGCAAAGTCGACTGCCCAAAAACAAACAGCGGCTCGTTTATCTCAAGCGCCAGATCTTGCTCTTTTTTGAGTGCAAGCGGCGTAAGCTGGCTTAGGACAGCCTGCAAAGTAACAGTCAAATCAAGGCGGCTTTGCACCATTTTTTGCTGATTATCAATACGCGCTAAAGTAAG
>JBOFXO010000184.1:0-1119 GCA_051654185.1 Vibrionaceae bacterium
GCCTTCGCTATCTACCGTTTTAAGCAGCTTTGATACCACCGCCCATTGATGATAGCGCGGGAAAATCATGGTTTCTTTTTGCGTGATAGACCCGTCTAGGCTCTCAACGTCTTTCACCTCAAGGTGAATGTAGCGGCCAAGGATCAGCAGCAGGTTATCTTTTTGGAAAATTTCCTTCCAAAGATAAGCAGTTGCATAATCACCATCTTCAGGAACATCATTCCCCTTTCCGCCGTCGCTGGTGCCTTGGTCAAATGGCAAAAAATAGGTTTTTTTACCGTTTAGGTGTGTAGTCATGGCGACGTTGTATTGGCTTACGGCAAAATGCACCAATGCACCACGTTTAAAGGTCAATAGCGGCTCAGGCTTGCGCGTCTGGGGATCTTTGGGCTGGCGATCCTTCATGTACTGCACTTTAGCGTTATCAATCGACTGCTTAAACTCAGATTTAAGCTCACAGGTCGCAACAGGAATGCCATTGACAAATAAGGTTAAATCTAAGCGCCCTGCATAACCATTGGGCGAGTAAACAAGCTCTGGCACTACGCGCAAAATATTTTGCTCATAACGCACGTTGGCCGCTTCGTTTAAGTCGTGATCGGGTTTAAAACAGCACAGATCAAACTTAGCGCCACGGTTAATCAGTCGGTTGCGCAAAACCCACAGCGTACCTTCATTTTTTAGCTCTTGCTCTAATGATTTAAGCAGCGCGTCCGCCGTTGCATTAGGGTTGCGCTCGGTGGCGGGAAAATGCTGCGCAAGCTTCTCCCAGCTTTGCGGCTGCGTTGCTTTTACAAAAGCAATCACGTCTTGCGGATAAAGAGCCAGCTCTTTGTTGTATTGGCTCGACTCGCCTAATTGCCAGCCGCCGCTTAACATTTGCTCAAGGATATCTTTTTGAAACTGCTGCTCGCAAACTATCTTTTCGTGTGTCATAAGCTCATTCTTTTTTTATTTTTAAGCCCACAGCCAAGCTCACTGCAAGAGTGGCGCAAGGCTTTTCTTACGCCACTCTTTGGCGCTTCGTCAATTGCTAATAGCTAAGTTTTGCCAAGCCTAATTTTGATGATAAAGGCTAAGCAAATAGGCATGATTCATCCTTGCCCTTCTTGCGAGGCA
>JBOFXO010000185.1:0-2621 GCA_051654185.1 Vibrionaceae bacterium
TTACCGGTCACTGTGTAACCATTTACGCCAGGAGTTGCCGGCTGATAAGTGGCTAACAGCTGCCCTTCCTCAACCATGATAAGTTTTCCCAGATCACGCATATCGACAGTGCCATCGTCTCGCATTTGCGGACGTAAAATGCGCTCTCTTGCATCTTGAACCAGATAGCGCAGCTGAGCATTTTCCCCCGCAACGGGCGCTTGTCCAATCGCTATCTGCGCTTTAACGCGCTGTCCGCGCTTAAGCTTTAAGGCATGCTCAAAAAGTTTGCGTAGCATGTTTTTATTTATGCCACGCATGATGAGTGCATTACTCAAAGCCAATAGTAGATCGCTGCCCTTAAGCGCCGCCCCACCGTAAGGGCCTGTTACAGTCAGATAAGCCGCCATTTCATTTTCATCAAAAGAGACGGCCACTGATGCATTGCGACGCTCAGCCAAAATAAGCGGCTCTTGCACAGCTTTTTGAGTATTTTCTGGGTCAGGATTTTTATTCTCTTGATCGTTTTTTTCTTTGGTAACTACAGCGGTTTGATCTGTTTGATTTTGCTGAGCAATAAAGCGCGCAATGTTCTCTTCGTAATAAAAGAAAGAGTCGACTTTTTTTTGTGTAAACCATTGATAAACTGCACTTTTAGTCAGAGGCTGTTCTTCACCCAGCACGGCGCCTGCCACAGCAAACACACTGTTACCGTCTTGTGATAGCTGTAACAAATCGCCTAACATATATCCCCCCACCAAGTATGCAGCTATTTCCTATCTGAACAGTTTATACAATCCATGCCTTGTGTTATCAATTACTCACAAGCAATGAGAGCCTCCTCGCATACAAGCGCGCAAAATCAGATTCAGCATAAAAACAAAACTTGCAAAAATTGCGCCGCTCTTGCGCAAAAATAGAAAAAAAACTTTTTTTCCTTTAAACTTTTGCCTCCTTAATCAAAGAGTTCTCATTATGTCATTACCAGCTTGCCCTATTTGCCAATCACCTTACACCTACGAAGATGGCCAACTTCTCATTTGTCCAGAATGCGCCCACGAGTGGTCAGCAAATGCCAGTGAAACGCAAGAAGAGCTGCGCGTCATTAAAGATGCCAATGGCAATATTTTGCAAGATGGCGACAGCATCACTGTGATCAAAGATCTGAAAGTTAAGGGATCATCACTGGTTGTGAAAGTTGGCACGAAAGTAAAAAACATTCGTTTAGTTGACGGCGATCATGATATTGACTGTAAAATCGACGGCATTGGCGCCATGAAGCTAAAATCAGAATTTGTGAAAAAGATTTAAACGTGGCCAGATCAGCCAATTTAAACAACCTTTTGAAAAATAATAGGAATTTCTATTGATGCGCCCTTCTCTTTATCAACAGATTTGCGTGTTATGGCATCACTTACAGCTCAATCAAACAGTGCAACCATCTGATTGCATTGTGCTTTTTTGCGATAGCGATATTCGTGTCATCGAGCATGCGGCCGCGCTTTATAATAAGCACGTCGCCTCGCGTATTCTTATCGTGCAAAACGCTCAAAATTTATCGCAAACCGAAAGTGAGCCATTTGAAATTCAAGAGGTTTTAGCTGATCTGGGTGTTGAGCTCAGCGCTATTTCCACGCTGCCTCGAGAGCATTTTGATCACGATACAGTGGCTCGTAAGCTCAACCATCCGCAAAATTTGCTGATTGCCACAGCGCCTTACGCACAAAAAAGCATGTCAGCCCAGCTCACTAGTGCTTTTTCTGATATGAAATTAATTTTTTCATCACCGGCGCTTGAGCCTATTGATTATGCTAGTCAAGAGCTGCCCTTTATTACTTTGATCTACAAAATCTTAGAAAATGCTGCGCGATGTAACTGGAAAAACAGTGCCTTTAACGCAGCAGATCGGCATGCTTTACAAGCTTTTCAGCACATAAAAGCCTTGCTTGATTAGCTTAAAAATTTATCCTGTCGCAATAAAAAAATCCGAAAGCTTAGGCATTCGGATTTTAAACTTTTCAACCAAGGTCGCTCGATCTTAATCTTCTGGCTCAGCTTCAATATACTCTTCGCCAGCCACTCTTGATGTAGAGCAAAGATTATAAACTGTATGTTTATGATTAATTTTCTCTAGATATTTAAACCAGCACAGTGCATGAGGTGACTCAATCGCACGCCGCCCTTTAGTCTCATCAACAAACCGTTGTTGTTCTTCATTTTGTGGCTGCATTGTCTCTTCAAACAACGCTTTCATGGTACGTCCACACGATTCCAAAAGCTGTGCTTCTTTGATTGTGAAATAGCCAGATCGGGCAAAACCTTTGGGAAAATGCTTGTCATCAAAAAATTTTTGACCACTAAACATTAACGAGCTCCTTTACAAAATAAACCAACTTTCCTTTGCGTTAAGCAAACAAAAAATCACTCTTTAAACAATCAATTACTTATTGTTATTGGCTTTATAGCTGCATTTTTTTGTTCTGTCGAGTACTTAACGACAGAAAAATGATTAACCTTGTAACCAAGCTCAATAAATAACGAATAAATAGAATAAGATACACGCGTTAACGGTTTTTCAGATAGCGTTTACGGCGTGCCTCTTTGTTTTCAGCTTTCAGCTGCGCCTTTTGCTCTGCCGCAAG
>JBOFXO010000186.1:0-1563 GCA_051654185.1 Vibrionaceae bacterium
CAGACACTGATCACATCACCGAGCATGATCACCCCAATTTTTGGCAGCAAGGGCAATTTAAACTTAAGCTGCAATACCAATTTGATCCTGGCCACACTCATGACGGGGTAACGGTTGTGATCCCTGTGGCGATTTTAAACCAGATTGAGCCGCACGGGTTTGACTGGCAGATCCCAGCACTGCGCCATGAGCTGGTCGTGGCACTCATAAAATCGCTACCCAAGCCACTACGCCGCCATTTTGTTCCCGCGCCTAATTACGCCAGCGCTTTTTTAGCGCGCGTGCCGGCATTGCAAGAGCCGCTACTCGATGCGCTAGAAAAAACGTTTAAACAGATGAGCGGGGTGACTATCACTCGCGACGATTGGCAGCTTTCACAATTGCCAGAGCATTTGAAAATGCGCTTTTTGGTCGTGGATGAACGGCAAAAACCGCTCAAAGAAGGCTGCAGCTTGCATGAGCTAAAAAATGAGCTTAAGCCGCAAATTCAGCAAGCGCTATCGCAAGTTGCCGATAACGATATTGAGTGCAGCGGCCTTAAATCGTGGAATTTTGGCAAACTTGAGCCCGTTTTTGAGCAAAAACGAGCGGGATGGACGATGAAAGCCTTTCCCGCTTTAGTGGATGAGAAAAACAGCGTAGCTATCAAGCTGTTTGAAACTGAAGATGAGCAAAAACAGGCTATGCAGCAAGGGGTTAGACGGCTATTGTTACTCAATATCCCATCCCCCATTAAATACTTGCATGAAAATTTACCAAACCGATCCAAACTTGGGCTCTACTTTGCTACTTATGGAAAGGTCAGTGATGTGATTGATGATTGCATCGCGTGTGCTATCGATAAACTGATCACAGCTCACGGCGGGTTGACTTGGGATGAGGGGCAATTTCAAAAACTTAAGGCGCATGTGGAAGCAGAGCTTGGCGATACGGTTCTAAAAATTGCCAAGCAAGTTGAGCAAATTTTGACGCTCAATTTTTCCATCAACAAAAAACTTAAAGGGCGCGTTGATTTTACTTTGGCCTTTGCCATGTCAGACATCAAAGCCCAGCTTGATGGATTAATATTTAAAGGGTTTGCGGCAAAATCAGGGTGGCAGCGCCTTGCAGATATCGAGCGCTACTTAAATGCCATTGAGCGGCGGCTAGAAAAACTACCCATCGATCCAAATAGAGATCGGCTGCACATGCTTAAAATTGACGCGGTTACTGAGCAGTACAAAAATTTGCTCGCACGGATCCCCAAAGGAAAAATGGCCCCAGAAGAAGCGGTTGCGGTGCGCTGGATGATTGAAGAGCTACGTGTGAGCTTTTTTGCTCAGCAACTTGGAACGGCGCAGCCCATTTCCGACAAGCGCATATTGCATGCGATCAATGAGGTGAAACTAGGATAAGCACTAAATAAAAAGGCGAGAAGCTAATAACCGACATCCCGCACCTGTTTTTGGATTTATTTCTCTGCCAATATCCAGTCAGTGCCTAGCTTAAGAGTAAATTTGCCGATACTGTTCGCCTAGCACGTCGATAATGACCTGCTGGTCGGCAGTCAGCCCCGTCACCTGA
>JBOFXO010000187.1:0-5452 GCA_051654185.1 Vibrionaceae bacterium
ATGCTCGCGCGGCAAATCAGGCTATTGTGCCGGTTAATACGCAGCTGCATTTAGGCATTACACGAATATTTCCATTTTTTGCAAACAAATTTGAAGCCATTTCCGTGCGAGTGCCCACAATTAATGTGACAGCGATGGATTTGTGCATATGCGTGCATAAATCTGTTACGGTTTATGATATAAATAAAGTACTTAAAGATGCAGCGGCCACAAGGTTACGCGGCATTATAGCTTATAACGAGCAGCCATTAGTCTCAGTCGATTTTAATCACGACCCACACAGTGCTATCGTTGATGGCATGCAAACGCGTGTCAGTGATAGCCATTTAGTGAAACTTTGGGTCTGGTGTGATAACGAATGGGGATTTGCTAATCGCATGCTCGATACGGCCAAAGTGCTGATGAGCGCATGATCTTTTTTTAACGTACTAAGCTGCTGAAATAACTCTGTTATGATAGCGCTTATCAAAATAAGAGACTACAACAAAGAGGATTTCCATGTCTGTAATTAAAATGACGGATCTTGATTTAGCGGGCAAACGCGTGTTTATCCGAGCAGATCTTAATGTGCCAGTAAAAAATGGAAAAGTGACTTCAGATGCGCGTATTTTAGCGTCTTTACCAACCATTCAACTTTGCTTAAAAGCTGGCGCGAAAGTAATGGTGACCTCTCACCTTGGACGTCCAACGGAAGGTCTGTATGAAGAAGAGTTTTCACTACAGCCTATCGTTGACTACTTAAACGGCGCGCTAGATTGCAAAGTGACGTTGGCTAAAGACTACCTAGACGGCTTAACGCTGAACGCGGGCGAGTTGGTTGTTCTTGAAAACGTGCGCTTTAACAAAGGCGAGAAGAAAAACGCTGATGAGCTGGCTAAAAAATACGCCGCTTTGTGTGATGTTTTCGTTATGGACGCTTTTGGTACTGCGCACCGCGCTGAAGCTTCAACTTACGGCGTTGGCATGTTTGCTCCTATCGCATGTGCCGGCCCTTTGCTGGCTGATGAGCTTGAAGCGCTTGGTAAAGCCATGGATAAACCTGCGCGTCCAATGGTTGCGATTGTTGGTGGTTCAAAAGTATCCACTAAGCTGACTGTGCTTGAGTCTTTATCAAAAATCGCCGATCAACTGGTTGTTGGCGGTGGTATTGCTAACACCTTTATTGCAGCGGCTGGCCACAATGTGGGCAAATCACTGTATGAAGCTGATCTACTTGATACAGCTAAAAAATTGATGGCTGAGTGTGCTATTCCTGTTGCCGTTGACGTGGCTTGTGCAAAAGCGTTTGACGAAAATGCAGCAGCTGAAATCAAGCATGTTTCTGAAGTGCAAGATGATGACATGATCTTTGACTTAGGTCCTGAATCAACGAAGCAACTTGCTGAAATTTTAAAGAACGCTAAAACTATTTTGTGGAACGGCCCTGTTGGCGTATTTGAGTTTAAAAACTTCGAAGCTGGCACACGCGGCATTGCAGAAGCGATTGCAAATTCTGCAGCCTTCTCTGTGGCGGGTGGCGGTGATACGCTTGCGGCAATCGACAAGTTTGGTATCAAAGCAGATGTTTCTTACATCTCAACTGGCGGCGGCGCTTTCCTTGAGTTTGTTGAAGGGAAAAAATTGCCAGCAGTAGAAATGCTTGAGCGCCGCGGCGCGTAATGGCTTGTGGCGCACAAAAAAATTTGCTGCGCTATCACGAAAAATCGTCCGCCAAGTAAGTTTTTACTTGGCGTAACAAATGAGTGAAAACCATAGGATCATTGTTATGTCTAAAATTTTGGATCATGTAAAGCCTGGCGTTATCTGTGGTAGCGATCTACAAAAAGTGTTTGAAATTGCAAAAGAAAACAACTTTGCACTTCCTGCTGTTAACGTAGTAAACACAGACTCAATCAACGCTGTGCTAGAAGCGGCAGCTAAAGTAAAAGCACCTGTTATTGTTCAATTTTCTAATGGCGGCGCGGCTTTCTTTGGCGGCAAAGGCTTGAAATTGGAAGGTCAACAAGCGCAAATTAAAGGCGCGATTTTGGGCGCTCAGTACGTGCACGGCATTGCTGAAAGCTACGGCATTCCTGTGATCTTGCACACTGACCATGCAGCGAAAAAACTGCTTCCTTGGATTGATGGACTTTTAGACGCTGGTGAAGAGCACTTTAAGAAAACTGGCAAGCCACTTTTCTCATCACACATGCTTGATCTTTCCGAAGAATCTTTGGTAGAAAACATCGAGATCTGTGAAAAATACTTAACACGTATGGCTAAAATGGGCATGACCCTAGAGCTTGAGCTTGGCTGCACCGGCGGCGAAGAAGATGGCGTTGATAACAGCCACATGGATCAATCTGAGCTTTACACGTCTCCAGAAGATGTGGCATTCGCTTATGAGCGTTTGATCAAAATCAGCCCTAATTTCACAATCGCTGCTTCATTTGGTAACGTACACGGCGTGTACAAGCCAGGCAACGTGGTATTAACACCTACCATTTTGCGTGATTCACAAGCTCATTGTGCGAAAAAATTTGGCCTTGGCCACAATGCCTTGAACTTCGTTTTCCATGGCGGCAGTGGTTCAACTCTGCAAGAGATCCGCGATTCTATCTCTTACGGTGTGATCAAAATGAACATTGATACTGACACTCAATGGGCAAGCTGGGACGGCGTGCGTCAATACGAAGCGCAAAACCACGACTACCTACAAGGTCAAATCGGTAACCCTAAAGGTGCTGATGCGCCAAACAAAAAATACTATGATCCACGAGTTTGGCTGCGTGCAAGCCAAACTTCAATGGTGGCTCGTTTGGAAAAAGCCTTTAGCGATCTAAACGCAATCAACGTGTTATAAGATTTCGTACGGCTAGAGCCCGCCAGATTTGGCGGGCTTTTTTTTGCCTAAAAAGAGGTTGCAACGTTAGATTGCAATCGGGGCTTTTATCGCGGGTTGCGGATGGTACTCTTCTAGTAAAAAGTCATCGAGCTGATAATCAAAGATCGAGGCTGGGCGTCTGTTAAGCTTAAGGCGTGGCAGGGCGCTTGGCGTGCGCTGCAGCTGCTTATACACGATATCGTCAGTCAGGTGGTTGTGATAGAGGTGCAGATCGCCAAATGTATGCACAAAATCGCCCACTTGCAGATCACACTGCTGCGCGACCATATGAGTGAGCAGCGCATAGCTTGCGATGTTAAATGGCACTCCTAAAAAGTAGTCGGCGCTGCGCTGATAAAGCTGGCAGGAGAGTTTGCCATCTGCCACATAAAATTGGAAAAGGCAGTGACAGGGGGCGAGTGCCATTTTTCCTTGCGCGACATTTTGCTGCGGCGTTTGCGCTTCATCGGGCAGTGCGGTGGGGTTCCAAGCGCTGATAATATGGCGGCGTGAGTGAGGTTTACTTTTGATCTGCTCGATAAGCTGCGCTATCTGATCGACCACTTCGCCATTAGGTGCTTGCCACGAGCGCCACTGCGCGCCATACACAGGCCCTAAGTCGCCATTTGCATCGGCCCATTCATCCCAAATATGAATTTTATTTTCCTGTAAAAATGCAATGTTCGTATCGCCATTTAAAAACCATAACAGCTCGCCAATAATTGCGCGTGTATAGAGTTTTTTCGTGGTGAGCAAAGGAAAGCCGACGCTTAAGTCAAAGCGTAGCTGACGGCCAAAAACCGAGCGTGTGCCTGTGCCTGTGCGATCAGAGCGATCATGCCCGTTGTCGATAATATCTTGCATTAATTCAAGGTATTGCTTCATGTTTGTTCTCTTTTATCTGTAAAACGCTATCTATAAAAAAGGGCAACTCATGCTGCCCTTAGATTTTTGCCCGCTTAGCAGATCAATCCAAAGATGGCTGCGTCGTTGCGGTTTTTTCTTTTTTATATGCCCAGATGATCAGCGCAAGGCCACCCAAAATCATCGGAAGCGATAAAATTTGCCCCATGCTGATCCATTCGCCAAACAGGCCCAGATGCGCATCAGGTTCGCGGAAAAATTCGATAATAAAACGAAAGGTGCCGTAGCCGAGTAAAAATAGTCCAGAAATTGAACCGGTTGGGCGTGTTTTTTTGCTAAAGAGCAGCAAAATGATAAGCAGCAGCACCCCTTCTAAAGCAAACTCGTACAGCTGTGAGGGGTGGCGCGCCAGCGGGCCGCCTGAGGGGAATACCATGCCCCACGGCATATCGGTCGCGCGTCCCCAAAGCTCACCGTTGATAAAATTGCCAAGACGGCCGGCGGCAAGGCCAAAGGGCACGAGGGGCGCGATAAAATCGGCAACGGTGAAAAAGGAGCGCTTGGTTTTAATGGCAAACCATAAAAATGCCACCATCACGCCGAGCAGGCCGCCATGAAAGGACATGCCGCCGCTCCACACTTTAAATAAAAACAGTGGATTTTCAATAAAGTAGGAAAATTGATAAAAAATAACGTAGCCAATGCGTCCGCCAAGCACCACCCCTAAAAAGGCGCCAAACAGCAGATCGCTTACCTCGTCGACGTGCCAACCACTATTAGGAAGGCGTGCGCGCTTGTTCGCTTGCCAGTGCGCAAAAATAAATCCTGCTAAATACATCAGGCCGTACCAGCGCACGGCGACAGGACCAAGTTCAATTAAAACGGGGTCAATGTGAGGAAACGGCAAAGCCATCGATTTATCCTTTTAATAACATACGTAGTCCAACCGCAAATAAAAAGAGCGCAAACAAGCGCTTAATTGTTGTTGTCGGCAGGTGAGAGGCAAGTTTTGCCCCTATGCGTGTTGTGATCATGGAGGTGGATACAATACCAACTAACGCCGGCAAGTAAACATAGCCGACACTAAATTTAGGAAGCTGTAGATCACTTTTTAAGCCAAAGGCGATAAAGCCGCTCATTGCAAAAAAGGCTAAAAACATACCGCACAGCGACGAGGTGCCAATCGCTTTGCGCATGGTTGCACCGTGATAATTGAGATAGGGCACGGTCAGCGAGCCACCACCTATTCCGGCAAGGCTTGCGACTACGCCAATCACCGCGCCAACTGCAGAGCAGGCAGGCCAACTTGGCAGCGGACGATTGTTGGTAAAGCGCAGCGACAGCGTCATTTGCAGCGCTAAAAGTAGCACAATCACACCAAAAATTGCGGCAAGCTGTTCTTTAGGCAGCAGATTGGCCAAAAAACTGCCAAAAACTGCGCCGCACAGCACGCCAGGAAGCAGGCGCTTCAGTGTTAGCCAGTCTAAATTTCCCAGCCGGTAGTGCGAGTAACTTGATGATAAAGAAGTAAAAACAATGCTGGCAAGCGAGGTTGCCAGCGCTAATGGCATGACCAAAGCGTGGCTGATCCCAGCTTGTGGCAAAATGATAGCCAGCGCCGGCACCACTAAAATGCCGCCGCCAATGCCAAGTAGCCCAGCTAAAAGGCCCACCACAGCCCCTAAACCCAAATAACTTGTGATGATCCATAACGACAAAGGATCC
>JBOFXO010000188.1:0-2322 GCA_051654185.1 Vibrionaceae bacterium
CTCTTGGTTGTTCCATCGCAGCCCAAGCATCTGATATAGCGGATGAAGAATGCTGGCTAAACTGGTTCTGTCTATCAATCCAAATGTAGTCCAACAACTATTGTTGGTTTCTTCTGGTGCTTCTGTGGCGGTGGTTTGCTCTCGAGGCAGCTGCGCCGCTTGAGTCATGATTAAAGTCTCACCTCTGTCTTGCAGCTCTTGCCTCATATTGGCGATAAATCGAGATATGCTCTCTATTGAGCAAGTAAGAGAGTTAAGATTTCCTGAATACCAGCCACTTATTGTTCCTGCTGCGATGTTAAATAGCTGCGCGCAGCGAGATAGATTGATCTCCGTTGAGTTATAAAAACGAAGAAAAGCCATAATAAGCAGCTTTAAGCGAATATAGGGTTGAGTTTCGTTATTGATCTGCAGCAAGAGAAAATGTTGTACTTGATTATGCTCTTGGCAGGCAGCAAGCGTTGCCTCAGAGAAAGATAATCTCATAGCTATCATATAGTTAAAAGCTGCTGATCTTTTATGATGGATGACAAACTCGAGCTGTACTGTGTGCTCAGGCGCTAGCTGTAGCCCAGGGATCCTATTTATAAAATAATTTATTAGTGCGTTGTCATTTGTTGTAAGTGGCGCTGGTTGCTGCGGCGCTGCGACAGGTGCCTGCTGTGGTGCAGGCAGCTCTTGCAGGGCAACAAGAGCTTGCGCCGCTAATTCTCGTCGCGCCCGATTTTCTTGGGCCTCTGATGCTCTATGCGTCGCCTCTGCGAGCGGCGGATCTCCTATTGCTACTGCCGCAGCATTTGTTACAGTGGCGGGTTGTTGCGCTGCATTTTGTACGCCTGCGATAGCGATAGTTTGTGTTGCTGTAACCTGCGCTGCGGTGCTTGTAGCCTGTGTGGCGATGCCGGTTGTGGCAGGGGGATTGCCTGGGCTTGGTGGTTGATTTGGCTGCATTTTACAATCCTGCAATATTGGTAAAGAGTCGCCACACGCGACGGCATGCGCTTTAAATTTTTTATGTTAATTTTTACGTTAACTGCTTGTTAGTTTGAAGTGGTTCCTCTTCTTTATTCACCTTAAGTTTTCATGCTAACATTTTTTTAAAACACTTTTTTGGCGCGCACTTTTTGCCGTTTTTTATAACGGCTTTTTGCGTGTTCGGTTTTGTTGCTCAGCTTTAATATGCTGGTTAGATATCTAAAAATATCTATCTTTTTTATGATCTATTGCTCTGTGTATCCTTGCTACTTGTATTAAATACAACAGTGCGCCTGAGTAAACAAAAGTGAAGTCTTGGTTATTTGTTTGGTTATTAAAAAAACTTTCGCCGTTTGTAGAATAAGGCTGTTTAACTAATTGTAAGGCGAAGAAAAAACGCCGCGCCGTTCACGGCTGTATTTTTCGTGTGTGCCATCTATTGATAACAAAGCCCATTGTTTGCAGTTTTTGCTTAGTATGCAGAAGGATGAGCTATCACTGGCCTTCTTCCTGCATCTCGTCTGCGCTGTCTGTTTCTTCTGTCTGGCATTGCAATTGTGGTCGCTCCTGCTGCGCTGTTGCCTGCGCAAATCTAAGTACGCCTGCCGGCTGCGGCTGTGGAGGTGCGGGCTGTTGCTGCTGAGGGGGAAACGCCAACACTGCCTGTGCCTGTGCCAAGGGCTGGGGATAAGCCTGTGCGAATGTCTGCTGTGGCCGAGAGAGCTGTCGTAGCTGCTGTTGTAGTTGTTGTTCTTCTTGCTGCAGTCTTTGCTGTTGTTGCTGAAGCTGTTGCATTTGCTGCAGCACTCTTTGCTGTTGTAGCTGTACTTTTTTTAGTTGCTTTTCTACTTGTTTTAGTTGCTTTTCTACTTGTCGCTGTGGATGTAACGGCTGACGCTGCGCTTGCGTTGCTGCTGGCCTGCGTGTTGTTAGGTAGGGGTGCGGCCGTGTTGCGCGTTGCCCGAGCTGCCCGCATAGGGTAAAAACACCTTGTCTTTGCATAGGAGGAAGGTTGAGTGCTTGCAATTGTGGGGGCATTGGAACTGGCGAGCTTGGGCGTGGCTGGATTGGCGTGGCTTGCTGCTCTGTCGCTCTAGTTGCGGTCGCTGGTGCTGGTACGTCGGGAGCTTTTTGTGCACCTCTGGACTCCAAGTCATGGCTCATGCGTTGAATGAATTTATCGATCTTATCAATTGTTAAAGAGGCTTCCTGTTTCATTTCAGTATGCCAGCGATTCATCGTCCCTTTCGATGTGTTAAATAGTTGTGCACATTTCAATTGGTAGATTTCATTTTGTTTGGGGTAAAAATAAAGAAACGCCATGACCAACAGCCTTAGGCGAATATG
>JBOFXO010000189.1:0-4756 GCA_051654185.1 Vibrionaceae bacterium
CATTGCGCGACCATTTGTCGGCAAAGGTGCGGGGCAGTTTATGCGCACGGGCAACCGGCACGATCTCTCCCTCCCCCCTCCTTCGACAACTGTTTTGCAAAAGTTAGTTGAGGAAAAAAATGGAGAGGTGATTTCTATTGGCAAAATCGCCGATATTTACGCCGATTGCGGGATCACCAAAAAAATCAAAGCAAATGGCCTTGAACAGCTGACCGATGCGACCATCAGCGCCATTAAAGATGCGGGTGATAACAGTTTGATTTTCACAAACTTTGTCGATTTCGACTCCCACTACGGACACAGGCGCGATGTCGCAGGTTACGCGGCAGCCATCGAATATTTTGACCGACGCCTGCCTGAGATCTTAGCCCACATCACGCCCGATGATCTGCTGATCATCACCGCCGATCACGGCTGCGATCCCACGTGGGAAGGCAGTGACCACACACGCGAGCACATTCCCGTGTTAATGCAAAACAAAGCCCTTGGGGCTTGCAGCATTGGCGGACGCGAGACTTTTGCAGATATTGGTCAAACCATTGCGACTTATTTTAAATTAACGCCAATGGACTATGGAAAATCTGTTTTATAACAAAGCATGACGCTAAACAGTAACTGAAGTTAAATGCTATTAGCTTACAAAATGTGTTAACTAAAATAAGGAAAAAATATGGCCACGCCACATATTAACGCCGAAATGGGTGATTTTGCAGATGTTGTATTAATGCCAGGCGACCCGCTGCGCGCAAAATATATCGCAGAAAAATATTTACAAGATGCCGTACAAGTCTGCGATGTGCGCAATATGCTCGGGTTTACCGGCTATTACAAAGGACGCAAAGTTTCGGTGATGGGCCACGGCATGGGGATCCCCTCTTGCTCTATCTATTTCACTGAGCTGGTCAAAGATTTTGGCGTAAAAAAAATGATCCGTGTTGGCAGCTGCGGTGCGGTGCGCAACGACGTCAATTTGCGTGACGTGGTCATTGGCCTTGGCGCATCAACCGACAGCAACGTTAACCGTATGCGTTTTGCAGGCCATGATTTTGCAGCCACTGCCGATTTTGAAATGGTGCAAAATGCCGTTGCGGCAGCTAAAGAAAAAGGCTGCAATGTGCATGTTGGCAATCTATTTTCTACCGATCTTTTTTATGGCGCCGATCCAAAAGTTTTTGATCTGCTAGCCAAACACGGCATTCTTGGCGTAGAGATGGAAGCGGCAGCGCTCTATTTCATTGCAGCGCAATATGGCGTAAAAACACTGACAATATGCACCGTTTCTGATCACATCATTACCGGAGAGCAAACCACGTCAGCCGAAAGACAAAACACGTTCAACGAGATGGTAGAAATTGCGCTAGAGTCTGTTTTGCTTGGCGATGCCAAATAACAATCGCGCTATCAGCCTATAAAAGAAAAAAGGATGCGACAGCATCCTTTTTTACGCCAAATCTAGGCTTGTTTTTTATGCTCAAGATGATGACGACGCGATAAATAAGGGGTAAGCCTAAATTCAATTCTTTTGGCTAAGCTGTAAAGGACAAATACGCCTATCACAAACGCCGCAATCAACATAAGACGCACAGTTTTTATGCTTTGCTCTAAGTGCTCAGAGGCTTCTTTGATAAGCTGCCCATGCTCAAGCGTTAAACGCACAAATCCTATCAGCCGACCGTTACCTATCACAGGCTCAACTAATTGATGGCGACCAATACCTTCAATAGCGAGTGGACTGCGCAGACCGGTTAGATCTTCTAAAGCAATTGCGTTTGGCGATTGCGAAAGTACAGTACCCATTTGGTCGTACATGGTCACATCTAAGATCAAAGGCTCTTTGCTCAGCTGCTCAATCATTTTCTTCATGCCGCGATGATCTTTTCTAGCAATGAGCTCAACACTGTTTTGAGAAACCTGACGAGAAATGACTCTTGCAAGTGCATCCGTCTGACTGTAAAGCATTTGATAATTTTGTCGGTTTAGCTTTTCACTATAAATAAAAAGAGCAACCAAAGTACCGCAACTTGCAACAAGTAAGAGCAGTTGACAAAATTTCATTAAGCGTTGTTTATTGATTTGCAGCATACTGGCCCGATGATTTCTCTATCCTAAAAAGATGTTAAGCAAAAAATATACTATCTGTGACGCAAAACACAGAGCCTGCGATTATTTAAAATTTTGCTCGACATAAACCTATAGCCTATCGCTTTTTCTATTTCAGATTTGATTTCAAAATAAAACCATTTTTAACGGCTAAATAGCAAAAGGCGCCTCTTTGCAAGCTAGTAGAGTTTGCTATCGGCAAGCATAAAAAGCAAGCTTTGCAAGCAGTTACTATGGAATATAATGATGATATCTAGATACAAAATATTATTTAAAATAAACTGTTTTTCTTATATGCAAATAAATATAAAAATTACAAAACACATTTTTTATATCACCTGCATTGTTATTCACTACTTTTATGTATTCGAGCAAAATAAAAATAAATAAGAAACTAAAAATGCTGCGGCTTTATAATTTAAAAGCGATTAAAAATAAATTGCTTTTTAAAATAAATAGCAAACAATAAACCTTGCTCTCCTCACAATAGAAATGCATTAGCGTATTAAAACACAGCAAAGCGGCGGCTGTCTCGAGTACAAATTTATCACCATTTTGCACTCAAGATATACAGCCATATTTTTCACAATCTTTAATCGGTTTTTGCCAATCTAGAATCGCTTTTTTGCAAGCTTGTTGATTGCCCTGTTAGCTTCACATTAATTGATGCGGTGTTTTCTAAAACAGCAATTAATTCGCGCCATTTAATTTTATTTTCTTTTGAAAATATCTCTTCAAAATTCGTTGCCGACCATTCCATAAAACGCTGTGGCCTAAGCACTTGATCTAAAAAACGAACTTCATAGTGCAAATGAGGACCGGTAGATAGCCCCGTATTTCCCGACCACGCGATAAGATCGCCTTTTTTTACAAATTGACCCGCTTGCACATTAAATCGATCTAAATGCGCATAAAGTGTCATAAAGCCAAAAGCATGGCGGATTTTGATCATGTTGCCATAGCCGCGAGATTGCGAGACAAATTTTTCCTCAACCACGCCATCTGCGGTGCTGTAAACAGGCGTTCCTGTAGGCATAGCAAGATCGAGCCCTTTGTGAAAAGCCAATTTACCGGTAACAGGATGCACGCGCGTACCATAACCCGATGAACTGCGAAAACTTTTTACAGGATAACCATTAGGCAAAAATTGCAACATCGTACTGCGCACAGCAGAGTTTACCGCGGCGGCGTCAATGCGCTCAGACAAAGGCACTGTGCCATTTTCATCATCTAAGCCTAATAGCTCTTCTACACCAGAAACACGGCGGTTGAGCACATCCAGCTCATCGTTTTTTTCTTGGATAATTTGCGAATAGGTTTGCTCAGAATTGCTGATGATCTGCTCTAATTGCAGCCGTTTTTCTGACAAAAGCAGCAGCTCCTCGGTAAGCTCATCACTACGCTGACGTAAACTTTGCGCCGACTCTTCAAGGCCAATCGATTTATATTTTAAATACCCAACCGTTGCGATAATTGAAAACAGTAACACCACAACAAGAATAGGTAGCATCCGCTTAAAAAAGGGATCAAAAACAAAATGATGCTCTTCATTTTGGTTAACAACAGAGATCCTAATATGATTTGACATGAAGGCTTCTTCTCTTTCCACAAGATCACAACAGTGGCGCAGAACACGCAGCTAACGCTCATTTCTAGCCGAAGAAAAAAATCATACGCACTTATCGTGTCACTGCAAAACTGTTGGCAGTGAAATAAAAGAAAATTCATAGCATTGCGAAATACTCTTTTCCGATAAGCACGCGCAGTTACCTCTAATTACGCCGCAAATGGCTTAGCAAAGCCGCGCCTTTAGCGTTTAGACAGGCGCAAAATCTTGATGCAAATTATCAATATCACAGCAAACAGATAAAATAGTGATGGCTGTGATCCGCCCTTTTTGCTTTAACTCTTTGAAACAGTTTGAATAAAATGCGTTGACTTTTGACCTTGGATGCCTAGCATGCACCGTATCAAAGCGTTATCGCGCAAGAATAACTTTAATCTTATCGAGCAGCAAAGACCCATTCTATGAATTTTATTAAAAGCAGTCTTTTTGTATTACCAGGCTTGCTGTTAGCTGGCTGCAGCCCCCTTTTTTTAAACGCTAGCAGCAGCAATTTCGCTCCGACAACGGTTCTGACAGCTAAAAATCGGCCGCCAAAGCCACCCACGACAAATAGCAATAACAGCAATAACAGCAATAACTACATTCCGTCGCTACCACCATCTTTAAGCTCCACAGAGTGCGACAAAGCGTGTCAAGAAGAAGCGCTGCTCGCCTTGCAAGGCAACGTTAACCAAACTCAAGATCCTAGCTATGGGGACAAGGGATCGCCACTAGGCCCACAGCCTAGTACCATCACTCCGATCACACGGCCGCCGATTTTAACCGAGGAACACATAAAAGCCATCTCTAAATTGCCGATCTCCAAAAAGCGCGCGCTGCAAAAAATGTACGCCAACTTGACGGCTGAAGTGCTGGCAAAATGGGGACAAGATGGCTACGCAGAATCAAGCAAACACAGGTATATAAAATACCTAGATAATTATTTAACACGTGCAGACATCCATTTTGATGCCGGTAAAGTCTATGTTTCAACTATCTCGCAAGATGATCCGCAAGGTAAATTGCGCGAAGCGATAACGCAAATTTTAC
>JBOFXO010000190.1:0-15653 GCA_051654185.1 Vibrionaceae bacterium
TTCATTAGCTGTTTTACACATAAATCATCTTGTTCTTCATTCAGCACTTCCTTATTTTTATTGATCACTCCACTTTTTCTACGATTTCCATAAAGCTCCCGCGCAATTTTTATCCGTAACTATGACTTTTTTACACGCTAATTGCCTAGGCATTGCCTTGCAGGCTTGCTGCGCGCTGATAAAAAATCGCAAAACTAAAAACATGTAAGCGAGTAAGCGAGCAACTCTTTCGTCTTGAGCGCTGCAGCTCTTTGTTGCTGCAGCTATTGCGGTAAATAAAAAGCGGCCTTTATGGCCGCTTTGTTTTATTTTCAGCGCTATTTTAAGCTGCTGATTGAAGAAGGACTTTTCGCAGGTTTTGGCAAGCGAAGTTGCGCTAGCATCTGTTTTCCTGCATCCGAGATCCCGCCGTTATAAACTTTGGTGCCATCAGTGAGGGTGCTTGAACCTTCGCCTGGGTTCCATGTGCTGAAGAACTCGCTTAGATCAAAGCCTGAAACGTATGAAGAGCACACCATTAGCAGATCGGGATCTTTAAGATTGGTTTGTGCTTTGCTGCAGTAATTGGTGCCTTGATCGCCTATTACGTCGCCGCGCGCTTTACGGTGCATCAGCTTGAACATGTTCCAACCTTGATCATCGTTATAGATAGCGGGTTTGTCGCTACCCGTGTACCAGCTGTCGATATTAAAGTTGTCAGTTGCCCAAATTTTTAGCTGCGCAAACATCGCTAAGCGTGAAGTCGCGTTGCCGTTAGCCCAAGCGTGCGGGCTGTTTTCAGCCAGCCAAGTTGGCATTTTAGGAAGCTCTGTCTGTACGCGCTCCATGACAGGATTGTTTTCACGTAGCTCTTGCATATACAAAGCCAGCAGGTTATTGCTCACTTCGCTGCCACCCGCAACGTTAAACGGTGCTGCCGCAAGGTTGTGGCCAACTTCATGCCAAAGCAGCCAGTTGTCTCTTGGATCAAGCCCGAGGTTGTCGCGACTTGCTGCAAAGCCTGTCGTCATAACTGGGTAGCCAGAGTGCGCTGCGCCAATTGAGATCTGCACATCATAGGTGAAACGGTGCTGAAACCCTTGCAAGTCAGGGTAAGTGAAGCGGCGATGTTGGCCGTCAGGCGAGGTTTCATCGCGGCCATAAAAGTCGCTAGCAGCGTCGGCAAAAAAGTTTAAATCTTGCTCAAGACGCGTTAAGTCGGTTTGGACAAAATTGTTTTTTGCACTCGTCACGATGAACGAACCGCTGTTAAATTCTGCAATAGGTGCACTTGATTCATTTAGCGAATGTAGCCAGCGTCCATTTTGCCAAAGCGCTGCTTTTTCTGCGCCAGAAAATGCAAACTCGACCACATCAGGTTGGTCACCGCTTACTGTTGGCTGTATGTAAATAAGGCCGCCGTAAGGGACTTTAAATGTAGTTGAGCTGCCGTCATGCGCAAATGACATGGTCATACGTGGCGGACGATTTAAGTTTTTCTCGTGGTCGGGTTTACCGGTAAGATCATCGGCAACCATGACTTTGATCTGCGCTGCAACCCCGCCGCTCACCGTCACATTGCTTAGCTGTGGCGCCCAAAATCCGGTAGATTGCATGTTGCCAGCCGTGCCTGTGACACCTCTTGCACCAACATAAATTTGTGCTGTGCCACTCGCGGGGCTGCCACCGCTTTTTCCTGGATAAGCGGATGTATCAACACGAATTTCATGATCCCAAAAAGATCGGCCTAAAAAGAGGCGCGTCAGCGGTTTTTCGGTGTAGTTGAGCGGATAGCTTGGGTTTAGCTCGCCGCTGCTAAGCAACATATTATTGTCCACAAGAAACTGCCGCAGTTCGGTTGGGCAAGGTTGGCCGCCTTCGTGTAGATCTGAGGTGTAGCAGTTGAGGAAGGAGACAAGGGTTTTAAAACCAAGCTCATCTTGCACATTAGCATCAAAAGCGTATGGATTGTCGTTCCACAGCCAAGTTGACAGCGAATCATAAGTTTGATTTAGCTCAACGAGTGGTAACCGCGTGCCTTTTTTGCCTTGCGTGCGAAAATAAATTTCATGCTCGGCGAGCCTTTTTATATTTTCACCAAGGTTGGCCGATTTTATCATGCTGGTAACCACATCTGGTGAGATCTGGTAGCGGGTAAAATCTTTTCGTCCATAGTTGCCGCGAGTGATAAAACCGTGCCCTGAGCGCTCGTCGATACAGTTAAACTCATATTCGTAAGGATCGGTGCAAAGAGGCATTTTGGTGTATTGCTCAATTTCAGCGATGGCCGCCGCTTTTTCGGCGTCATTTTTCACAAAAACATGAGCGTATTTAGTGCGCATCTCGCCGGCAATGGGCTGGCCTTGCTCATCTAATTTGGGGATTTCATACTTGGCAACTTCCAAGCTGGACATACTTTCGGGTGGATTCCACACGATATCGGCTAGGCCATCGCTGCCTGTTTCAATGGTGAAGGGAGGTTTGCCGTTCACATCAGGGAAGCGCTCAAGAGTAATGAGATCGTATTGTCCTTTCATGTGTAAATTGGGCGAAGCGTTATTGCAGTAATAGCTGTCTGAGCAGTAGCTTTGCTCGGTTGGGGTGACATTATCATCACCAACTGACATACCTGCCGCGTCAACAAGTCGGCCGATAGGCTCTGGGTTGGTCGCATCATCAATTGCGTCCATCAGCAAAATATTACCGCCGCGGTTGACGTATTCGATGAGCGCCGTGACATCTTCTTGAGTTAAATTAGGCTGCTCTAGATCGGCGATAAAACGCCACGTTGTGCCGTCACCTTTCGCAGTTGGTTTATAAGCTTGCAAGATCACAAGTTGCACGGCTGCCGGATCAAGACCGCTAAAGCTGCCGCTGTTAAGCTTTTGCACGTCGGCAAAATTAAAGTCACCACTTATGAAAAAGGGGTATTTTCGACCTTGCTCGGTAGGCGTGTGCGCTGCAGTTGCTTCGTCAATATTGTGAGCGACGGTGACCGAGCCTTGCTGCATTTGTGGTGTAAACCATGCAAAAAGGTTGTCGAAAAATTGCTTCATGTTGCCGTTATCATCGCGGATATCGCTGCCGCTGTTGCCATTTACTTTGCAGGTTTTAGCGTCGCTATCAATGCGAAGATCCGAGTTGCCCCAATAGGCTTGAGGGCACGATAAAATGCTAGGATAAAGGCTATTTCCCATTACCACGATCTTGCCTTTACCGATTTCACCAGCGGTGACAATGGGGAAGTTAAAGGTCGTGTTATCTTTGCTAACCACAGGGATGGGACGCATTTTAAAATCGGGATGGGCGGGCATATAAGGTTTATTTTCGCGAGTCCATGCCTGCTTTTCCCCAAAGGGAAGCCATTTATTTATGTCGTTACGCGCCATGACCACCGGAAAGGCACGGTTTGACAAATTAAGTGCGCGCATGCCGCGAGCAAAACCTGATGCGCCGTAAAACCCTTGGTTGTCGTGAAAGACGTGAAAGCTTGTGACATTGTTAAATATTTTTTGCAGAGATTCAGTCACGTAGCCTGCGCGCGGCTTAGGGGCGTAATACGGCAACATGGTGTTGTACGAACGCGCATTGACATTAAGCTGCTCGTCAATTTCTTTAGCACGACCATTTTCAAATTGTGCCATAAAATCGTTGGGTAAAATAAAATCTGTACCTTCAAGCTGGCCACCATTAGGCAAATTAAGGTTGATCAAGCTGTTAATTTCATTAGGGTATTGTGCGAAAACATCGAGGACTTCTTGCGAAAATTCAATTTTATCGCCAGTTTTTTTTCCATAACGTGTAACGAGAGTGTCAATATTGGTTTTTTTGATGGCGCTATCTGTGACATCGCTGATGGCAAAAGTGAGCTGATTACCTTTGACTTTGCCAAACTCAAAAGTGTCGAGACCAAAGATTATCTCATCACCCCACATAAATTCAAACTCACCGGCATCACCGGTTACCCCTTTGCTACCGGCGCTAAAATATTCTATGCCTTTGATTGGCAGGCCATCTGCGTTTACAAGCTTTGCCGTAGTGCTCACGCGCGCTTCTGGGCTTGGTGAATAGGCCAAGCTTTTTTCAGCTTCTGCTGCTACAAATTTGCCGTTTAAATCATTGGTTGTGCCAGTGCTAACTTGTGGCGCTAGCGTGTTATCGACGTGCGAGCTTGGCGCATTACCAACATTTTCAACCGCTTGCTCTTCTTTGAGTTTTAAAAATGCAGCGACGGCTTCATCGTCATTAAGCTGAGAGAAAATATTAATAATATCGAAATGATCTAACTCTTTTAGGTAAATATCACGAGATGCATCGTGGTCAATGGTTTGCAAAACCTTAGCGGCATTTGCGCCGTGCAGCTCTTGTAAATCAAATTGATGCGAAGGGGTATTGCCGTTCATCAGCTCGCGGGCGGGCGGAGCTGGCGCGGTAAATGAGCCCAGTGTTACGGAGCCAAACTCGCAGCTAAACGAGTTGCCTTGCGCCACTTTAAACTCGCCTTGGGTGAGAGGTTCGCCATTACAGGTGACATCGCCGCGGATCTTCATGCTTGAGGCAAGCAAGGTGGCTGAAAGGTAGCTTGTGCCAGGCTCAGGATCGGGGAACACGGGCGGCTGAGGCTGTGGATCACAAGCATCTCCCGAGCAGGGGGGGCTTGGCTGGTCATCGCTTAAGCAAGCTGACAGTAGCAGCGATAATAGCGTTGGGATCAAAACCTTCTTTGCATTCATGCGCAATACACCTAATTGAGATCAATCATATTTTGTTAAAAATAACCGAGTTACCCATAAGTGTGAATTGTTTTTATGAGATCTGATGCTTAAAAGCTTGGCGGGTTGTTTGATTTTTTATTTACAGGTTTACGCAAAAGCCTGTGAGCTAAATAGAAAACGCCTAAAGTAGGTGAGCGCAAAACCGCGTGTTAATATCTCGCAACTGTTTAATATCAAGGTTTATTTTCAATGATTGCAATTATTGGTGCTATGCAGCAAGAAGTCAGCCTGCTTAAAGAGCAGCTGCAAAATTGTCACAGTGAGCAAATTGCGGGCTGCCATTTTTTTAGCGGCGAGCTTGCCGGAAAAAAAGTGGTGCTGCTGCAATCGGGCATTGGTAAAGTTGCCGCGGCGCTCGGGACGGCGATTTTGCTCGACCGTTTTGCGCCCAAGTTTGTTATTAACACAGGCTCTGCCGGCGGGCTTGATGCAAAGCTTAATTTGGGCGATGTGGTGATCTCAACACAAGTGGCTTATCACGATGTGGATGTCAGGGCGTTTGGTTACGCGATGGGGCAAATGGCTGGGCAGCCGCCCGTTTTTGTCAGCGATGAACGGCTTGTTGCGCTTGCGCAAAAAGCGCTTGCAGCAATGCCAAATGGCGCTCCTGCCTATTGTGGCTTGATCTGCACCGGTGACGCATTTGTGCATAGTCACGAGCAGCAGGCGGCGATCCGCCATAATTTCTCGCAGCCATTAGCTGTGGAGATGGAAGCTGCGGCTATTGCGCAAACTTGCCATCAATTTAATGTGCCGTTTGTGGTAGTGCGCGCTATTTCTGATGTAGCAGACAAAGCTTCGCCCATGACTTTTGAGCAATTTTTACCCTTAGCGGCGAAAAGCTCGAGCGAGATGGTGATGCAAATGCTTTTGCAGCTTGCTGACTAACGAGCAACACAGAAGTGGCTCGCAAATCGGCGTGGTAAAGGTGGTTGCTGCGTGTATTGCGAACTTTTCGCTTTAGAATGTTTGGCGTAAACGCCGAGTAACATTTTATCGCAGCGTAAAAGGGCATGCTTTGGCATGTCCTAAAATTTAGCTGTTAGTAAGGCGTTCGCTATGAAAACAAAATGTTGGTTTTTTTTAGTGTTGCTGAGTGCTTCGCTTACATTGCAGGCGGCAGAAGCTGCGCGCCCGCTGCGTATTATTTCGCTTGCGCCGCACGCGACAGAGCTTGCTTTTGCAGCAGGGCTTGGCGATAACCTTATCGCTGTGAGCCAAAGCTGTGATCATCCTGAGCAAGTTTTAGCTTTAGAAAAGGTTGCCTCTTATCGCGCCATTAATGTAGAGCGCATTCTTGCGCTAAAGCCTGATCTGGTTATCGCTTGGCATGAAGGAAATCCGGCACGAGAGCTTGCGCAGCTTGAAAAATTGGGAGTTACGCTTTTTTATTCTGCGCCGCATTCGTTTGCCAGTTTAAGCTTAGATCTTGAGCGGCTTGCCCAGTTTAGCCCGCAGCCACAGGTTGCGCTTGACGCAGCTAAGCAGTTGCGCCGTGACGTAGCAGCACTTGAGCAGGCTCAGCAAGGAAAACCCAAAGTGCCATATTTTTATGAGCTTAGCCAAGCGCCGCTCATGACTAACAATGGTAAAAGTTGGCCGCAGCCGCTGTTTAGTTTGTGTGGCGGGGAAAATGTGTTTGCGCAAAGTGTAGTTTCTTATCCGCAAGTCAGCGTTGAGCAAGTGCTAACACGCAAACCTTTAGCGCTATTTGCCTCAGTAAAAGGCGGCGATCTTAAGCGCTGGCTGCGCTGGAAAGCTATTTTGCCGGCCGCTGCACATAATGCGCTCTTTACCATTGAGCCGGCTTTATTAGGACGGCCTTCACTGCGCGCTTTAGACGGAGCAAAAGCCATTTGCGCAGCGCTTGACACTGTGCGTGCAAAAGTGACTCAAACTGTGGCTAACAAGGTTGGGGCGCCTGAAAATTAACTTATAAATCAAGAGAACAACAGTGCTTTTATATTGTTTAGATCTGGCTGGCACCGCGGTATTTGCCTTTTCTGGTGCCTTACTTGCGAGTAAATTGCGCATGGATCCTTTTGGTATGTTGGTACTTGCTGTGGTGACGGCAATCGGTGGCGGCACTATTCGCGATGCAATGCTTGGCGCTACGCCGGTTTTTTGGATCAAAAATGATGAGTATTTGTGGGTAGTTTTAGGCACTTACGCGTTAAGCTTTTTTTTGCTGCGTCACACGTGGAAACTGCCTTGGTATGCATTGCCTGTTGCGGATGCGATAGGGCTTGCTGTGTTTGTCGCAATTGGCGTAAATAAATCGTTAGCTTTTGGTTGCTCGGCGATGGTTGCGGTGTTGATGGGCACGCTCACGGGTTGTGGCGGTGGGATCATTCGCGATGTGTTGGCGCGCGAAATTCCGCTTATCATGCAAAAAGAGGTGTATGCGACCGCCTGTATTGCTGGGGGGACGGTGCACACACTGCTTTTGGCTAATACGTCTAGCGCACACATTGCTTCGGTTGCCGGCATGCTCACAACGCTTGCCATTCGCCTCATTGCCATTCGCTGGCAGCTCTCTCTTCCTGTTTTGACGTTTGAAAAAGGGCGCGAGCTTAAGGTGATGCGTGCAAATTTGCGCTTGCCCACTTGGAAAACGGCGGTGCCGGCTGCAGGCACAAGCTTGGTATCGCTGACTTTTTCGCCGTCGATTTTAACGCCGCCTTGCTGGATCATGCGTAGCGCTTCTGATGTTGAATCAACCAGCCCCGCCTCTTTGAGCAGGTTTGCAATTGCGGTGCCGTGGGCAAGCGAAACTTCCGGCATTTCATCGGGGATCGCTCCTTTTTGGAAACGATTGATAAAATCAGCTTCTGCAGCGTTTGCCGCATCTTGATCGTGAAAGCGCGCGATGATCTCTTTAGCTAGCATGATTTTAATGTCGCGCGGGTTTTGGCCTGCGGCCATTTGCGCTTTAAGATCGCTGATTTCGCTGAGTGGACGAAATGACAATAGCTCGTAATAGTTCCACATTAATTCATCAGAAATGGACATGATTTTGCCAAACATCTCTTGCGGCGCCTCGCTAACTCCGATGTAGTTGTGCGCCGATTTAGACATTTTTTTCTCGCCATCAAGGCCGACCAGTAGCGGCATGGTCAACACAACTTGGGGAGGCTGTCCGTGCTGCTTTTGCAATTCACGTCCCATCAGCAGGTTGAATTTTTGATCGGTCCCACCAAGCTCAACGTCAGCTTGTAATGCAACAGAATCATAGCCTTGCAAAAGTGGATAGATAAATTCGTGGATCGCAATAGGCTGATTGCTCGCGTAGCGCTTTTTAAAATCATCGCGCTCAAGCATGCGGGCGACAGTTGAGCTTGCAGCAAGACGGATCATGCCGTCGGTACCAAGTTGTGACAGCCAGCTTGAGTTAAATTCGATGCGTGTTTTGGCTGGATCTAAAATTTTAAAAATTTGCTCTTTATACGTTTCAGCGTTTTGTAAAACTTGCTCGCGTGTCAGCGGCGGGCGAGTGCTGTTTTTGCCGCTAGGATCGCCAACTGTCGCGGTGTAGTCGCCGATCAAAAAGATGACTTCGTGGCCAAGTTCTTGAAATAGGCGCAGCTTGTTCAAAATAACGGTGTGGCCTAGGTGAATATCGGGAGCTGTCGGATCTGCGCCGAGTTTAATTTTTAGCGGGCGATTTAATTTTAACTTAGCTAATAGCTCTTCTTGCGGAATGAGCTCCTCAACCCCGCGTTTGATCTCTTGTAGAGCTTCCTCAGCGTTCATCATTTTACAGTCCAGTGCATAATTATTGACAAGTTCCCTCATATTACTTGAATTGTCGCAATTTTTGAAACAAGGCCGCAAAAAAACAAATTTGATTAATGATTATGCAACTAAGTTCGATTAGCCATTTGTATACGCTACGCTTTAGCACAACAATTTTGTATATTTCATTAATGTTTATCTTACTTGGGTGATGAATTTTTTATGCTATTTGAACAGTTGGCATCGTTGCCCCAAATACATAAATTTTCTATTGCAGGACTTAGCGCCGCGATTGTTTTGATGATCTTGTGGCCAGCCCCTGACTCCTATTCAACGCTTGAGCCGCAGTTTGAAATAGGCAAGCATTATCCTATTGAAATGCAGGTTACCAGCTTATTGCCCGCTAAACCGCAAAAGCAAGTGCGCTCGTTAGCCGCAGAGCTTAGCTGGCAGCATTTTACGATTGAATCTGGGCAAAGCCTTGCAACCATTTTTTCACAGGCGCAGATAAGCCCTGCGACCTTGCATCAGCTGATCAACAGCAGCGAGCAAACGCAAGCACTCAGTAAGCTTAAAGTACGAGATAAGGTAAGCCTTGGTTTTGACGAAGATGGCAATTTTGTTCAGCTGCGTTTTAAACAAAGCGCTAAAAAAACCTTAGTGGTGACGCGCATCAATAACGATTTTGTCACCTCCGAAGAAAAGCGCACCCTTGATACGCAAGTTAATTTTGCCGCCGCTACGATCGAAAGTAATTTTTGGAATGCAGGGATCACGGCAGGTCTTGATCATAATCAAATCATGGAGCTTGCTAATCTGTTTGCTTGGGACGTTGACTTTGCACTCGATATCCGTAAAGGCGACAGTTTTAAAGTATTGTTTGAAGAGCGCTGGATGGAAGGCGATTACGTCGGGCGTGGCAATATTTTAGCGGCCGTGTTCGTTAACCAAGGGGAAACCTTTACCGCGGTGCGCGATAAGTCGGGCCAATATTACGCAAAAAATGGGCAAGCGATGCGCAAAGCATTCTTGCGTGCGCCGGTTGATTTTCGTTATGTAAGCTCAAACTTTAATCCAACAAGATTGCACCCTGTTACCGGTGAGCTTAAAGCGCACCGTGGTACCGATTATGTGGCGCCGGTCGGCACGCCAATTTGGGCGGCAGGTAATGGCGTTGTGCTAGCCTCAAGCTACAACAAGTTTAACGGTAATTATGTTGTTATTCGCCATTCAGAAACTTATGTCACCAAATACCTGCATTTAGACAAACGCTCGACGAAAAAAGGAGACCGTGTGCGCCAAGGCCAAGCTATCGGCACTTTAGGCGGAACAGGGCGAGTAACGGGGCCGCACTTGCATTATGAATTTTTAGTCAATGGCACGCACAAAAATCCGCGTACCGTGAAATTCCCGCAGGCGCAGTCGTTAGAAGGTAAAGAAAAACAAGAGTTTATTAAAAGTGCGCAGCAATATTTAGCGCAGCTTGACAGATTTGACCAGCTATTTGCTTATTCAAATCCGCGAAAAAACAGCCGCCTTTAGATGCAAAGGTCTAGCGCAATAAGCTTTTGACCATGGCGCAGCGGCGCTGCGATTTTATCACGACGTGGGCTGTTAGCTGTTGTTAGCAGATTTTGAGATTGGTAAAAATTTGCGCTTTATTTGTATCGGTGCTGTCGTGGTTAATGGTCAGCACCTGCAAGAACTTAATTGATGCGAACAGGGCTAGGCTACACGCTAAAGGATGAGCCGCAGCCACAAGTTGTGGTCGCATTGGGGTTGTTGACAAAAAAGCGCGAGCCTTCAAGCCCTTCGGTGTAATCGACTTCTCCGCCAATCAAATATTGCAAGCTCATCGGATCAACAACCAAGGTCACGCCATTTTTTTCAATGGTCATATCGCCATCATTGACCGCTTCATCAAAAGTAAAGCCATATTGAAAGCCGCTACAGCCGCCGCCGGTGACGTAAACTCGCAGCTTTAGCGCAGGGTTTTGTTCTTCTTCAATCAAAGATTTGACTTTGATAGAGGCGGCGTCAGTAAACTGCAAAGGAAGATTGGCGTGATCCATAGTGGGCCTTCTTATGTTGGTGGAAGTCAAAATTTGGCGTGATTATCACGCAGTCGACCGGTGCAGGCAATAGCCATGTGTGAACGATTTTTTAGCCATGATGGCGCTAAGATCAGCTTGTTTTGCATCGCATTGATCAAAAAGCGTTTATTTTCGTAAGACAAAACTTGCGCAAAGTTCATGGCGCTTTGCTAATGCTCTACTTACAATGAAGCACTTTTTTAGCAAAGGGCCTTTTTATGAGCAGATCAGCCGCGTTGTTTGCTGCAGCGCAACACGTTATTCCTGGTGGCGTCAATTCTCCGGTGCGCGCATTTAATGGCGTGGGCGGGACGCCGATTTTTATTGAGCGTGCCGATGGCGCCTACCTCTATGATGTTGATGGCAAAGCCTATGTTGACTATGTGGGCTCATGGGGGCCAATGATTTTAGGCCACAACCACCCAGCGGTGCGAGAAGCTGTGCTTTTGGCTGTGCAAAAGGGCTTAAGTTTTGGCGCGCCCACCGCTAGTGAAATCGAGCTGGCTAACTTGGTGCGCAAGCTTGTGCCATCGATGCAAAAAGTGCGTATGGTCAGCTCGGGTACTGAGGCGACCATGAGCGCAATTCGTTTAGCGCGCGGCTTTACTAAGCGCGATAAAATCATCAAGTTTGAAGGCTGCTACCACGGCCATGCCGATTGCTTGCTGGTTAAAGCGGGATCTGGCGCGCTGACGCTGGGCGAGCCAACTTCTGCTGGCGTGCCGCTTGATTTTGCTAAGCACACTTTAACCTGCACCTACAACTCGCTTGAGTCGGTGCGCCGTGCTTTTGAGGCTAATCCTTCGCAAGTCGCTTGTATCATTGTTGAGCCGGTCGCAGGGAACATGAACTGTATTTTGCCGCAGGCCGGCTTTTTGCAAGGACTTCGTGCCTTGTGCGATGAGTTTGGCGCGCTGTTAATTTTTGATGAAGTGATGACAGGTTTTCGCGTTGCACTAGGAGGCGCGCAGGCTTACTACAAGGTGCAGCCGGATCTGACGACGCTTGGCAAAATTATTGGCGGCGGAATGCCGGTGGGCGCGTTTGGTGGGCGTGATGATGTGATGGCGTGTATTGCGCCACAAGGCGCGGTGTATCAAGCGGGCACTTTATCGGGCAATCCGGTGGCGATGGCGGCAGGTATTGCGACGCTAACGGAGCTTGCTAAAGCGGGCAACGAAGCAAAATTGGCTGCCTTTGGTGAGCAGCTGATGAGCGGGCTTAAAGAGCGCGCCGCGCGCCATGGTATTGCGCTAACCACCGCTTTAGCCGGTGGCATGTTTGGCCTCTTTTTTACTAAGCAGGCGCAGGTAGACAGCTTTTCTGGCGTGCAGCAATGTGATCTGGCCTTATTTAAGCGCTTTTTCCACCTTATGCTGGAAAACGGCGTCTATCTTGCGCCTTCAGCATTTGAGGCGGGATTTACGTCACTGGCGCACGATGCAAAAGCGCTTGAGCTTACGCTTGCCGCCGCCGATAAGGCTTTTGCGCAGCTTTAAAACAGTTGTGGCACCGCTTAAGATCTAGGCGGTGTCATGGTCGCAAGCTGAGGCTAACCTCTTAATTTAATTATCGATGGGAAAATGCTGTGCTTGATCATCCTAAACTTGAAAACTCGCATTGGATTTTAATCGCCGCCTTAGCATTGGCCGCTTACGCCTGTTACGGCCTGATAGCGCCTTATCTTGGCTCTATCATGCTGGCGTTTATGATCTCACTGCTTTTTTACCCGCTGCATCAAGTCATCGCAAGCAAATTAAAAACATGGCGCAATCTTGCCGCCTTTTTGTCTTGCTTATTGCTGACGGTTATCTTCATTATCCCGCTGATTTTTATCACAAGTGCGGTATTGCACCAAGGGATCGGCACGGCGAGCCGCGCTTATTTGTGGCTGACGCAGGGCGGCGCGCGCGAAGTGTTATCAATGCCGGTTGTCAGTAATACGATTTTTTATATTAATAGTCTGTTTCCTGCAGAAGCGCTCGATACGCAGCAAATTGTGGGAAAGGCGGCGCAAGCGGTGTCCACGCTCAGTGCATCGATGCTCAGCTTTAGCTCAGCGCTGCTCAGTGATGTGACAGGTGTACTGGTTAATTTTTTGCTGATGCTGTTTGTGCTCTTTTTCTTGCTGCGCGACCACGATGCTTTCATTCACGCTTTGCGCCGTGTTAGTCCTTTACCGCGAAGTCAAGAAGACACGCTGCTTAACGATGTGCGCCAAGTGGCGCGATCTGCGGTGATTGGCTCATTTCTTACAGCCTTAGCGCAGGGCGTTGCCGGTGGTATCGCCATGGGGCTGGCAGGTTTTGCCGGTATTTTTGCCGGATGCTTGATGGCGTTTGCTTCGTTTATTCCGGTAGTCGGCACTGCCTTTATTTGGCTGCCCGCTGCAGGTTATCTGTTTTTAAATGGCGAGTGGCAGTGGGGCATATTTCTCATTGTGTGGGGCGTTTTAGTCATAGGCTCGGTTGATAATTTGCTGCGCCCGCTGCTGATGCAAGGCAGCTCAAGCATGAATACGCTGCTGATCTTTTTCTCATTGCTGGGCGGCTTACAGATGTATGGGTTAATTGGCCTTATTTATGGGCCGGTGATCTTCTCGCTGACATTAGCACTGTTTAAATTATACGAAGCGCAGTTTCGTGAATTTTTGGACAGGCAAGATCGCAGTTAACTATTCAAGTCATTCAAGTCAAGTCAAGCAATTCAAGAGCAAGTCAAAATTAAGTTCAGCTCAAACTCAAGCGCGTGCAAAGAGTGCGCGCTTTTTAGACTCATTTCCTTTTATTTTTTTGTGCCTTTTCGATTGCGGCTTTGTCTGTGGCTTGCGCTGTTGTGTTTTTGGGCTAGATCATTAAGCTTGCTGGCTAACAAGAGGCAAATTTTGCTCAGTGTGGTGTAGGCACTGGCTGCATATTGATTGATATTGGAGGAAAAATGGCGCGAATAAATCACGTAGCTGTCGTAGGTGGCACGCACGGCGACGAGTATTCAGGGATCCATCTTGTTGAAAAATGGCAAAAAAAAACCTCACTTATTGCGCGAGAAAGTTTTACTTGTGAAGCGCTGCTTGCTAACCCTAAAGCGCACCTTGCCAATCAGCGCTATATCGACGAGGATCTTAACCGGCAATTTTTACGCGCCGATTTAGCCAATATCGAGCTTGGCAACTACGAGCAAAGCCGCGCAAAGGCGCTTGCGCATTATCTTGGCCCAAAGGATGCGCCGCGCTGTGATTTGATCATTGATCTGCATAATACCACTAGCAACATGGGGCCAACGCTGGTACTGCTAAAAAGTGATCCCTTTACCACTCAGCTTGGCGCTTACGTAAGCCAGCAGATGCCAAGCGCCACCATTTTGTTTGAAGATGGCGATCCCAACCTAGAGCACGGCTTTTTGTGCGATCTGGCAACACATGGCGTGATCATCGAAGTGGGGCCACAGCCGCAATCCTTGCTGCGACACGATATTTTATCGCAGATGGAAACGCTCACGCTGCATGTGCTTGATTTTGCCGATCTGTATAACAACAAACGCTTACCAGCGTTAGCAAAAAGTTATGAGGCGTTTCGCTATACTCAGACGCTGACACTGCCAACCGATAATGGCAAACTTTTGGGAACTGTGCATCCGTGTGTGCAAGATAATGATTTTAAAGAGTTAAAAAACGGCGATCCGCTGTTTAGCTTATTTGATGGTCGCACGCTTTTTTGGGAAGGGCACAGTACCTACCCGCATTTTATTAATGAAGCGGCTTATTACGATAAGCAATTAGCGATGTCGCTGGCTGATAAGATCAGTGTTGAAGTTTTAGTCGATTAAATTTAAAGGTAAATGTAATGAAATTATTTGCGTTAGGGTTAGGTATTGCTACAAAAAACAGCCACGGCAAAATTATTGAAGTTTTTTTTGCAAAACCATTGCTTGCTCCTGAGCCACATCTTGCTGCCGCGTTAGCGCAATCTGTAGCTTATCAAGGCGGTGAGCAAGTTTTTGAAATAAATGATCGCGCATCGCTTGCTAAAATTTTTGCACAAAGTGATGAAATCAATGCAAAGCTTGCGCAGCAAGCCGTGACGAGCGAGCAGCCGCTGGTGTTGGTAATGCTTGAACATGATAAAGCGCCGACCTCGATTGCTGAAGCCTTTTTGAAGCTGCAGCTTTTATCGCACCGTTTAGTTACTCCGCATCAAATCGTGCTCGATGGTATTTTTGGTCTGCTGCACAATTTAGCTTGGACGAGTGAAGGCGCTATTGATCTGCCAGAGCTTGCCGAGCGTCAGATGCAAGCAAGATTAAAGGGTGAAACGTTACGCATTGATTGCGTAGATAAATTTCCTAAAATGGTGGATTACGTGGTGCCACAAGGGGTACGCATTGCCGACACTTCACGCGTACGTCTTGGCGCGCACGTAGGCGAGGGTACCACGGTAATGCACGAAGGCTTCATTAATTTCAATGCTGGCACGTTGGGCGTTAGCATGGTTGAGGGGCGCATTTCTTCGGGAGTCGTGGTGGGCAAAGGTAGCGATATTGGCGGCGGAGCGTCGATCATGGGCACCTTAAGTGGCGGCGGTAAAGTGGTGGTTTCGATTGGAGAAAACAGCTTGCTGGGCGCAAATGGTGGCCTTGGTTTTCCGCTTGGCGATCGCTGCACAATCGAGTCGGGTTTGTATGTAACGGCGGGCACCAAAGTGACACTACTTGACGAAAAAGGCCAAGAATACGCTGTCGTTAAAGCGCGTGATTTAGCGGGCAAGCCGGATTTGCTGTTTCGACGTAATTCGGTAAGCGGCAAAATTGAGTGCCTGACCAACCGCGCGGCGGTTGAGCTCAATGGTCAGCTGCATAAAAATTAAGATCTGGGGGGAGCTTCCCCCTTTTTAGCAAAACCATTATCTTTTTTGCTGCATGCTCTTCTTTGGTGATAGCGCCAAAGCTTTATCTGTTATTCCGCACCTGTTTTAGGATTTAAAAAAGCTTGACGGCGATCGGCCATTCTGATCTATTACTACTTTTTGCCGGTAGATATTTATGGCCACTCCCGCTATCAAAATTCGCAATCTCG
>JBOFXO010000191.1:0-38586 GCA_051654185.1 Vibrionaceae bacterium
ACTCAACAGACTCAACAGACTCAACAGACTCAACAGACTCAACAGACTCAACAGACTCAACAGACTCAACAGACTCAACAGACTCAACAGACTCAACAGACTCAACAGACTCAACAGTATGAGGCTCTGTAGCTAAATGAGTATCGCTTTCTTGCGCTACAACGGCAGGCGGCGCTGCTTGCGATGATGGTGAAAGCTCTTGCTGATCAGCCTCTTTTACTACCGTTTCTTGCGTTTGCTCATCCACAGAAGGGTGCTTTGCGATCAATTGATCTTCAAAAAAGGTGGCGTAGCGGTTAGTGACAAACACTTTAGCTTGTTTGGTTGTCAGCCCTTGCTGCACATATTCGGTGATATTAATTGCAGCTTTAGGCCCCGCTTTCGCGCTGTTAATATAAAGTAAAAATGCTTCTATCTGCTCAAGATCGCGGCTGGTATTAAGGCGCTGCGCGCCGGCACTTGTGATCAAAAAAGCGCCATCTAAAACCTCGAGCTGCTCGCCATTTTCAAACACAAGCCAAGCATTTTTACTTTCTATCACAGAGACGAGATCGCCAACAACCAGCACCATCTCTTTTTGCGCAGGAAAAATTTCTCCGTCCGGTTTGACAATAAATGCATGGCCAATCACTTTTTGCAAACGTTGTGGTTGTGTCATAGTTTCACCTTAAAGATCTTGCCTAGATAAAAACTAGTACAAAAACAAAGGCGTAAGCTATAGCAGCTCAAAAATATCTAAGACAATTTAAAAAAAGGACAAAAAAAGTGATTAAAACGCGTTTTTCGTGATGGCCATCTTTTGCTGCACAAACAAAAACAGGGCCACAGCCCTGCTTTTGTTATTCGCCTATTTAAAACTTTTTACTAAAGCTTAAATTAAATCCAGAAAGCGACAGCCGGCTATCATTCATAAATTCCATGTACTCAAGGCTCACATCAACCGGTAAAATATTCACCTGAATACCGACGCCGTAAGAAAGCCCCGACTCTTTAATTTCACCACTGCCAAGCGGCGAACTCACCTCTAATGAGCCCCATGTATAGCCAAGCGTTGCGTACGGCGTTAAGGTGTTAAGTAGGCGCAATTTAAATTTGCCATAAACGCCATAATAGCGCGCTAAATCGACATTGACGCTATTGCCGGCAAAAATGTAACTGTCTTCGGTAAAGCCTGAGCCATAACGCCCTTCAATATCAACATAATGATTAATAGGCAGCCCTGCAATAAAATAAAATCCATTCACATGACCATCCCAATCAGGGCTTAACGTACTGTTTCGTTGGCTGTTGTAACTGATCGTACTCAGACCTATGCCCATGTAGGGGTAGCTAAACATTCCTTCTTTAGCGAATATACTAGGCGCTGTCACTATCGAGGCCAGCATCAGAGCTTTTGTTATTATTTTCATTGTACGACCCTCACTAAACGTAATGTTTCTCTTTGCATCAATAGGATCATTGATATAAGCAATGCCTCGTCATTTTCTGTTTCCTATCGTACAAACGCAACAGAAAACTGCGCATAGCAGTATGCTACGGGCTATTTTGCTCGCTAGCTGCATTCAAATTACGCAATAACAGTGCTAACATGTGCAGCTTTCATCCATTATCTTGGCAAATTGCCGCTTTTTGCTGATTTTTATCCGCAACACAAAAAAGCACAATCGAACAAAGGGAGCGCTGTGAGCAACCAAATTCGCCTGCTGGTCGGGCTAGCAAACCCTGGACCAAGCTACGCTAACACCCGCCATAACGCCGGCGCTTGGGTTATTGAGCAGCTGGCGCGTGAACACAATGTGGTATTAAAAGAAGAGAAAAAATATCGTGGCCTTACAGCAAAAATTACCATTGGTGACAATGAGCTGCGTCTTTTGATCCCGCAAACCTTTATGAATTTATCTGGGCAATCGGTCGCGCCGATGGCCACTTTTTTCCAGCTGCTGCCTGAGCAAATCATGGTGGTCCATGATGATCTCGATTTAGCGCCAGGCACAGCAAAATTTAAACTGGGCGGCGGCCACGGCGGGCACAATGGTCTGCGCGATATCATCAATAAACTTGCCAATCAAAACGGCTTTTATCGGCTACGCATCGGCATTGGTCATCCTGGCAACAAAGAGCAAGTCGCAAACTTTGTACTTGCTAAAGCGCCCGCTAAAGAACACGCACTGATAGAGCAAGCTGTGGATGAAGCCGCGCGCTGTATCACTCTTTTGCTTTCGCAAGATCTTGCCAAAGCGCAAACTCGCCTGCACTCGTTTAAGGCGCAATAATTTTTAGCAACCAGTGAGCAACTTATGGGTTTTAAATGTGGAATTGTGGGCTTGCCCAATGTTGGAAAATCAACACTGTTTAATGCACTGACCAAATCAAATATTGAAGCGGCGAATTTTCCTTTTTGTACCATCGAGCCAAATACGGGCGTTGTGCCAGTGCCAGATCTCCGCCTTGATGCGCTAGCAAAAATTGTTAACCCGCAGCGTATTTTACCAACTACCATGGAGTTCGTTGATATCGCAGGGCTTGTCGCGGGCGCATCAACCGGCGAAGGACTGGGCAACAAATTTTTAGCCAACATTCGTGAAACGGATGCTATCGGCCATGTTGTGCGCTGTTTTGATAATGACAACATTATCCACGTCGATGGCAAGGTGGATCCTGCGTCTGATATCGACGTTATCAACACCGAGCTTGCGCTGTCTGATCTTGAAGTGCTTGAGCGCGCTTTGCATGCGCAGGCTAAAAAAGCTAAAGGCGGTGAGCGCGATGCCAAACTTATCATTAGCGTGTTAGAAAAGCTGCGTCCTTCACTTTTGCAAGGCGTCATGCTGCGTACCATTGCTCTTAGCAAAGAAGAGCACGAAGCGATCCGCTACCTAAACTTTTTAACCATGAAACCGACCATGTACATCGCTAACGTCAATGACAGCGGTTTCACTAATAACCCTTACCTTGAGCAAGTGCAGGCTATTGCGCAAAAAGAAGGGGCGAGCGTGGTTGCTGTGTGCGCGCAAATTGAAGGCGAGCTTGCAGAGCTGAGCGCTGAAGAAGCACAGATCTTTTTAGAGGAGATGGGGCTTGATGAGCCGGGATTGCACCGCGTGATCCGCGCAGGTTATCAGCTTCTTGATCTGCATACCTATTTTACAGCAGGCGTCAAAGAAGTACGTGCGTGGACGATCCCTGTTGGCGCAACCGCGCCGCAAGCGGCGGGTAAAATTCACACCGATTTTGAACGCGGCTTTATTCGCGCAGAAGTTATCGGCTACGATGATTTCATCAATAATGGCGGCGAAGCGGGCGCAAAAGAAGCGGGCAAATGGCGACTTGAAGGCAAGGAATACATTGTCAAAGATGGTGACGTGGTCCATTTTCGCTTTAACGTCTAAGCAAACTCATTTAAAAAAGCGCCAAACGGCGCTTTTTTATTTGCCTTACAATGAGGCAAGAGACATTTCACCGTAAATTTGCTCAACCCAACGCTCAACACGCGCCTGCGTCAGCTCAGGCTGGCGATCTTCATCAATGCAAAGCCCAACAAAATGGCTGTCATCAACCAAAGCTTTAGACGCTTCAAACTCGTAGCCTGCAGTTGGCCAATGGCCAACGATTGTACCGCCATGACGCAGCACGATGTCACGTATTGTGCCCATCGCATCACAAAAATATTCGGCATAATCTTCTTGGTCACCACAACCAAAAATAGCAACTAATTTATTAGAAAAATCAATCTGTTCAAGCTCTGGATAGAAATCATCCCAATCACATTGCGACTCACCGTAATACCAAGTCGGGATCCCTAAAATTAAAAGGTCACAAT
The DNA here is from genome assembly GCA_051654185.1 of Vibrionaceae bacterium. Classification (GTDB taxonomy): domain Bacteria; phylum Pseudomonadota; class Gammaproteobacteria; order Enterobacterales; family Vibrionaceae; genus Enterovibrio. The sequence goes on from JBOFXO010000191.1 coordinate 3,821, forward strand.
TTTCAAGATCTTGGCGAGTACTTTTGGCAATATCTTGCACGTGCACAAGCTCACCTAGCTTCGCTTCTATCAGTTTTGCAACCGCTTCAGTGTTGCCTGTATCGCTGCCAAAAAAAAGACCTACACTTGCCATAATAGTTTTACCTGTTGTTTTTTCAGTTGTTTTCACAAGAAGTCACGTACTCTTGCGTAAAATGCAAGAGCCAATTATACCACAGCAATTTTCTCGCTCCGTTTTCATTTTATTATGTTATATAAGATGTAAATAGAGCATATGCGGGGAAAGTTACCACTCACTGGCCTTTTTTTGCGTTTTTTTATAATAAACATTGTTAATCTAGCGACAAGCAAAATAACAAATAGCAATAGATATAACCGGTTACCCAAAATCACACGTACGATTTTGACTATTTTTTTAAATAAGGCAGCCCATGGAAACTGAAATTGAGTTGAAATTTTTCGTTTCAACCCACATTGGCGAAAAAATGGCTCACATCCTGAGCCACTACCACATTCAGCAGCATAACGAATGGCAAATTTTTAACACCTATTACGATACGCCGCAGCTTACTTTGCGCCAAAATGATATCGGCTTTCGCGTGCGCAAAATTGGCCAAGATCATTATCAAACGGTAAAAAGTGCCGGCAAAGTGAGCGCGGGGCTACATCAGCGCGATGAATTTGAAACAAAAATAGAAAGTGATCAACCAGATTTTGCCCAGCTTCCCGCCTCAATGTTTCCTCAAGACGTTGATCTTAATGCGCTTTGCCAATCACTGCAGCCACTTTTTACCACCGATTTTAAGCGCCAGCAGTGGCTACTTGAGCTTAAAGATGGCAGCCTTGTCGAGCTGGCTTTTGATGTCGGCGAAGTCAGGGTTCCAAATAGCACGACGCACCCTATTTGCGAAATCGAGATAGAGCTTAAAAAAGGCGAGATCAGCGCAGTTTTTGAGCTTGCGCGCGCCTTTGCCGCCCACGGTAATATTCGGCTAAGTAACCTAAGCAAGGCCGCTTTAGGCTATCAGATGGCGAGCGGCTTTTTATTGTCGCATGAGTCTACGCTGTTCACTGCGCTCGATAAATCAAGCACCGCAGAGCAGTCTTTCATCAAGATGATGGAGCAGGCGCTAAGCTACTGGCTTTATCATGAGCAAAGCTACATCGAAAGCAAAGAGCTTGGCTGTCTTGTTGCGCTTTCGCACGCGGTGCGCGCGCTGCTTTGCACCTTGCAGATCTTTGAAACAGCCATTTTGCTACCAACAAACCATGAGCTGTATCAAGAATTACAATGGCTTGATAGCTCTTTGCTGTGGGTGCATGACGCAAAGCTGCTCAATCGGCTCACGCAAGATAAAGGCTATTTTTTACGCACGCTGAATGCGCAAAAACTGCTGCTTTCGCATTTGTCCCAAGCGCAAGAGCAGCTGCCCACTTACGAGGCGATCAACGCGCAGCTTCACTCACCGCGCTACTGCTTGCTGCTGCTGCGCCTTAACGAATGGCTAGTAAGCCAGCAGTGGCGGCAAACGGCAGAGCCTGCTAGCATCAATGCCCTTGAACAGCCGCTGCCCCGTTTTGCAAATGAGCAGCTTTCCCTTATTTGGCTGCAGTGGCAAGCGCTTGCTTTAACAGATCTTATTGATCACAAAGATTATCTTGTGCTGCAGCACTCGCTCGCACGCTTTTTGCACACCAATCTCGCCTTTGCTTCGCTGTTTGAGGAGGGGAAAAGTGAGCATTTTAGCCGCTCTTGGCAAGATCTGCTGTTAGGCATCGATAAATTGCGCGAGTTAGAGCTTATCGAGCCACAGCTCCATCTTATTGATAATGAAGAAGAAGCTTCTCAAGCACAAAAATGGCTGCAGCGTAAACAAAACGCACTGTTTAATGCGATGCAGCAAAGCCTGCAAGCAAGCGATGAGTTAAGTATCTATTGGCAAATGCAGCAGTGAATAGCATTGCCTTAGCGCGGTAAATACAGGGCAATAAATGAAGCGCTATTTTTTATGATATCAGCGGGCCTCGCCCGCTTTTTATTATTAGTAAAAGCGCCGCCTATTTTCTACTGCTAAGAAAAACTTAAACAGACAGGCGCAAACGCGCCATTACGCGCTTTTTAACACCGCTTGCTGATTTTTTGTCCACAGTTAGAAAAAAATATTAACAAAAATAGTACACAATTTGCGCTACGAGAGAGATCTCACTACATCAGTGATCCATCTAACACTTCACGCAAAGAGCAATCCAGCCCGTTACATTAACAACCAAAAAACAATTTGAAATGGCCTGCAAAATAGAAAGTGCAACTGGTTTCTCTTTAAAATAAATGGATAAAACCTCTCCTTTTTAACAAAGTCTATCTCAAGGCGCTTGACAGTGGCTTGCGCCCAGTCTGTAAGCCATGATTAACATAGTTATCCACAGATTTTGTGGGTAAAATATCGAGCCACTTTTTTAAAACGTACACTTGCTGCTTAAAGATAAATTGCCTCTATTTTTAATCAATATGGATACCTTTTAAAAAAGACCTATGCCACGCAAACAAAACCACACAAACCACTTCACTTACAAGAAAACCCTTCCCCTCTAACATAACAGTGCAAAAAGATTGCGCCTTTTTAATACGGCGAAGCACTGCCGTTTTTATTGCTTCTCGCCCATAAAAAAACCTCGCTTAGCGAGGTTTTAGTTACAAAAAGGTCACACACTACATTTGATACACGTAAGGCGCTTGTAAGCCTAATGGCAGACCTAATCCCCAGTAAAGGAGTAAGAACGCGGTCCAACCAACGAGCATCGCGATAGAGTAAGGCAGCATCATTGACGCAAGAGAGCCTATTCCTGTCGATTTGACATAGCGCTGGCAGTAAACCACAACCAATGGGAAAAAGACCATCAAGGGTGAAATAATGTTAGAAACAGAATCACCAACGCGATAAGCCGCTTGCGACAGCTCTGGCGCAATGCCCAGCGCCATCAGCATGGGAACCAAAATTGGCCCGATCAATGCCCATTTTGCAGATGCAGAGCCCACCAGCAAGTTAATTGAGGCGGTCAGCAAAATCATACCAACAATGGTCAACTCGCCAGGCATATTAAGGGTTTTAAGCAGCTGCGCCCCTTTTAATGCCAGCAGTGTGCCGATATTTGACTGTGAAAACGCCGCTAAAAACAACGCACAGAAAAACGACATCACAATATAGCTACCCATGGTACTCATGGTTTTGCTCATCGCCTGAATAATCGCGTTTTGCGTTTTAAAAGCCCCAGATAAACGGCCATATACAACGCCTGGGATCACAAACAAAATGAAGATCAGTGGCACGATGGATTTCATCAGCGGCGCACTAAAGGCTGTAAGCTGACCATCAGCAGAGCGTAGCGCTGAATCTTCTGGCCAAACGGCTGCGATCAGCAAACCCACTCCTGCAAGCATGGCTAAGCCTGCCCAGCGAAATGCTTTCATCTCTACAGCAGAAATGTTACCAAGATCAGGCGCTTTTTCAGCGTCATCATCTATCGCTAGATTGCTAAAACGTGGCTCAACAATTTTTTCCGTCACATACCAGCCAATCGCGATGATAAGCATGGATGACGCGGCAGTGAAATAAAAATTCGCTAACGGGTTAACGACATAATCTTTATCAAGCACTTGCGCGGCTGATTGCGTAAAGCCCGCAAGTAAAGGATCTATTCCTGCAGGGATAAAGTTAGCGGAAAAACCACCTGAAACGCCGGCAAAAGCTGCAGCAATGCCCACAAGCGGATGACGACCTGCCGCATGGAAAATAATGCCGCCCAGCGGGATCACAAGCACATAACCTGCGTCAGATGCGGTATGTGATAAAATCGCCACCAAGATCACAGCCGGCGTGAGCAATTTTTTTGGCGTTACACGCAGCATTTTTTTTAGGCCGGTATTAATAAAGCCTGAAGCATCGGCAACCCCGACTCCCAGCATCGCAACCAGCACAATCCCCATCGGGGCAAAGCCTGTGAAAGTGCCAACCATACCTGCTAAAAATTGAGCAAGCGCGGTTCCTGATAACAAATTTTTGATTTCAATCGCATTGCCCGTAATGGGATGCGTCAGATCAAAGTTAACTTGCGATAAGATGGCAGACAAACCCCAAACGATCAGCAGTCCATAAAAGAACAGCAATGATGGATCAGGGATTTTATTACCAACACGTTCAACAGTATTGAGGAAGCGCTCTATCCAATTTGGTGCCTCCTCCTGTTGCTTTAAAACTTGGCTCATATCATACTCCTTTTTCGATAAGCGTAAGGTACTGCTAACCTAACCTAACACCGTAAGTGAATAAAATACAAACAATTAGGCATATGTTTGTGTATTTCGCTGTAGTTATGTGTACTAAGTCTCTTTTGTTTCTGTTAGGTTTGAACTTAAACCATTCACTTTTGGAGATTTCCTGTGTCACAACTAAGCACTCTTACTCCACAAATAATTTGGCGTCATTTTGAACAAATTTGTGCCATTCCTCACCCATCTAAACATGAGCAGCAACTTATTGAGTACGTTTTAAATTTTGCTAAAGAGCACAATTTACACGCTCAGCAAGACGCGGCCGGCAATATTGTCATCAAAAAGCCTGCCACTGCTGGTATGGAAGATAGGCAAACTGTTGTGTTGCAAGCGCACCTCGATATGGTTGCACAAAAAAATGAAGAAACACAGCACGATTTTTTAGTCGATCCTATCAAGCCCTATATCGATGGCGAGTGGGTGAAAGCGCAAGGCACAACGCTTGGCGCTGATAACGGGATCGGCATGGCGACCTGCCTTGCTGTACTGGCAAGCCACGATCTTAGCCACGGCGCACTAGAAGTGCTGTTGACCGTTGATGAAGAGACCGGCATGACCGGCGCATTTGGCTTAGATCCCTCTCTTTTGCAAGGCACCATTTTGCTCAACACCGACACCGAGCAAGAAGGTGAGGTTTACATGGGCTGTGCGGGCGGCGTTAATATCGCGCTGACACAAACCTTTGATAGAGAAACCATTAGCGGTGACTTTCTCGTAAAAACCTTGCAAATTAAGGGATTAAAAGGCGGCCATTCTGGCTGTGATATCGACACAGGACGCGCGAACGCCACCAAATTGCTCGCACGCTTTCTAGCCCAACATGGCGAGGCGCTAAAGCTGCATTTGCTCTCTTTACGTGGCGGCACGGTGAGAAACGCGATAGCACGCGAAGCCTTTGCCACTTTTGCTATCCCGCGCGCGCAGCAAAACCATCTTTTAGAGCAAGTCGAACAATTTGCTAGCACATTAAAAAGCGAGCTTGAGCTAGTTGAAGACACCTTGCGAGTGAAATTAGTCGATGAAACTGCGCAAGCTTCGCTGCAAGTGATTGAAAGCAAAGCACAGCAGCGCATTATCGCCATGCTCAATGCTTGCCCTAACGGCGTACTGCGCATGAGTGACACCACACCGCGCATCGTCGAAACCTCTTCGAACATTGGCATTGTGGCTTGTGAAAACAACCAGCTCACAACGCTAGTGCTTGCACGCTCTCAGTCTGACAGCAGCCGCCACTATGTGGAAAGTATGTTTGATTCGCTAGCGAAACTTTGCGGCGCGCAAATCGAAGTCAGCGGCGGCTATCCTGGCTGGAAACCGGATCCAAACTCGAAGATCATGAAAATTTTCCAGCAAACTTACCAAGATCTGTACGGTCGCACCCCCAATATTATGGTGATCCACGCAGGCCTTGAGTGCGGACTGTTTAAAAAGCCTTATCCAAACATGGACATGCTTTCATTTGGCCCAACCATTAAATATCCGCACTCGCCGGATGAAAAAGTCAATATCCATTCAGTGGAGCTCTTTTGGCAGCAGATGCGCGCGATTTTAACGCAGATCCCTAAAAAAGAGTCGTAACCACACTAAAAAAGCGCCTCGCAACGGGCGCTTTTTTTATTAAAGAGTCTAGGAAAAAGGCAGCTCGCCAAAATCAAAACTCAACTGGCGATTAGCCACACTCTGCTCTTCACGCATAAGGCCAACGCTGATCCCAATCAGGCGGATCCCGCGTCCTTGCTGCTTTTTTAGCACTTCGTTAAGCAGCAGCGCAAAATTATTTTGCTGATATTGGCTGGTGCGCCGCTCTACCGTTGTTTGCGTAAAATCAGAGAATTTAAGCTTCACCCCTTGTCGCACCACGCAGCGCGCCCCACCAACCTGCTGCAGTCTCTTTTTCATTTGCGGATAGAGCGCTTTTAACATCTCAAGGCACTGCTGCTTAGTGTAAATATCGCTTGCAAGCGTTACTTCCACCGCAACCGATTTGCGCTCTCTATCTGTGACCACCTCGCGCTCATCAAGGCCATGGCAATAGTGCCACAGCTGCTCACCCAATTTGCCAAAGTGCATTTTTAGCTTAGCTTTGTCATAACGCTGTACGTCAGCGCCAATATAAAGGCCAAATTGATGCAACTTTGCCAGCGTCACTTTACCCACACCGGGCAGCTTTTCGAGCGGCAATGCCTTAACAAATTCACCAAGCTGCGCCGGCGTTATCACGCACTGTCCATTCGGCTTATTGAGATCGGAAGCAATTTTGGCGACAAATTTCACGCAGGCAATCCCCGCCGAGGCAGTTAACTCAAGCTCGCGCTCAATAGCTTGACGGATGTCTTGCGCAATTAAGGTGGCAGAGCCATGAAATAGCGGGCAATTGCTCACATCAAGATAAGCTTCATCGAGTGATAAAAATTCATACTTTGCCGTGTAGCGGCTAAAAATGTTGGCAAGCTGCTCAGAAACTGCGCGGTATTTCGCCATGGAGCCTGCAATAAGCACAAGATTTGGGCACAGTTTCAGCGCTTGCGCTGTTGCCATCGCTGAGCGCACGCCATATTGGCGCGCTAAATAATTGCAGGTCGCAATAACCCCACGGTGCACGTGCGCGCCCCCTACCGCGACCGGCAGATGGCGCAAATGCGGCTGATCACGCATCTCTACAGCTGCAAAAAAGCAATCCATATCAATATGAATAATTTTTTTCATCTCTTGCCAGTAGCCTTAATCCTTTTCACAGCATCCACAACAATTACGATGCACTTCACTAATAAACTGCTATAAAATGTAGTAAATTCAAGATGACTGCTATTGACAATGCAATAAATATGCTTAAAAGATAGACAGTTACACTTTTTTATACGATCTCAGCCCACACTAATCAAGGCAGTTATTATGCAAGAGCAGACAGAGCAACCTGAAGGTGATTTACTTTTAAGAACATTAGCAATGCCCGCTTTTACTAACCCCAATGGAGATATTTTTGGCGGCTGGATCATGTCGCAAATGGATATTGCAGGTGGGATCCTTGCCAAAGAGTTGGCTCAAGGACGCGTGTGCACCGTTTCTGTTGACAATATCACTTTTCTTAAGCCGGTAAAAGTCGGGGACGTGGTTTGCTGCTATGGTCGCTGCGTCAAAATTGGCCGCAGCTCCATGCAACTGACGCTTGAGATCTGGATCAAACCTGTGCTGCGAGAAAACCAACCAGAGCGCTATCGCGCAAGCTTTGGCACTTTCACCTATGTTGCTATTGATGAAAATGCGCGGCCGCGTCCTGTGCCTCGAGATGGTGCCAAAGCGTAGCTGCGCTTTTTCTTAAAGCGTGCTTTAGCACGCAAACCGTGAATGTTAACTTTTAAGGCGGCGCCAGTATTTCACCTGCGCCGCCTTAATGTTACTCAATACGATCTTTTTGCCAGGACTTTTCTTTTTCTGCTTGCGCAGCTTGTGCTTCACGTTTTTTGCGCGCTTCACACGGAGTTGGGCAGTTACACTCTTTTTCAATTCCTACCGCGCCAAGCCCGCCACAGCTACCCGTCAATTTTTTGCGATGGACAATAAAACCGATTGCCATACCAAAAATCACTAATAAAAACACCCCAAAGGTAATAACAAAAGTGACCATAACACCTCACTGAGAAATTAAATACGGCTTAAAAGCACTTGAGGCGCGCTCTTCAAACCCGTTTTCGCTTTTAACGATCAAAAACAGCGCGATCGCCTCTTTTTCGGCCAGCGCAAGGGCGCGCTCAGGGCCGAGCACCATAAACGCGGTCGCAAGACCATCTGCCGTCATGCATGATTTATCCAGCACAGTCGCCGAAACTAAGCGGTGTGTGATAGGCTTGCCGGTTGCAGGATCAATGGTATGCGAATAGCGTAAGCCATCTTGCTCAAAATAGTTGCGATAATCACCAGAAGTCGCCACCGCCATCTCTTTAGGCGCAATAATTTGCTGCACTGAGCGCTCACCTGATACGGGTTTTTCGATTGCAATGCGCCATGGCTGAGCGCGATCATTAACCCCTTTGAGCCTTAATTCACCACCAATATCAACCAGATAGTTTTCTACGCCAAGCGAAGCTAAATAGTCGGCAAGGACATCGACAGCAAAGCCTTTAGCGATAGATGAGAGATCCACATACAGCTCGGGATGCGTTTTAAAAAGCTGTGTGCCCTCTAGCTGCAAAAACTGCATGCCCGTTTTTGCACGCGTTTGCGCAATAAGCTCTGCCGATGGCACGCTTTGCAGGCGCGCCGCAGGGCCAAATCCCCACAAATTGACTAAAGGCCCCATCGTCACATCTAAAGCGCCACCCGAAAGTTTATGCAAACGCTGCGCCTCTTGCACCACCAAAGCCATGGGCGGCGAAACCTCAAACGCACTGGTCTCACGATGACGGTTAAATTGGCTCAGCTGCGATTGTGGCAGATAGGTGGACATTTGCTGGTTTACATCCTGCAGCCTTGCATCTATCTGCTGCTGAACCGCTTTGGCCGGCGGCAAATTTGTTTTACCGATATATTTTATCGAATAGTAAGTGCCCATGGTTTGGCCACTGAGCACCACTAACGCGGCTTTTTGCTCACAGCCAAACAAAAACAGCGTGCACACTAGAAAAGCGTATAAACTTTTTTTCATCTGCAAACTTAACATGTTAAAACGGCTTACGACTAAAACCTGTGACCACCTCAAGCTCAAGCTGCTTGCCAAGCTGCGTTAAGTGGTGCACAACAACAAGCCCTTTCACCGCTTTTTTGAGTTTACCAAGGTCGGCTTGCTCTTGCTTAGTAAGCGCTCTGCTAAATGGTAAGGCACGCAGCTGCTGCGCTTCTTCTGATGCCTTTTTTTCACGGGCAAATTTTAACTGCTCACGCTGTTTTTTAAGCTTGGCTTGCTCCGTTTTTGTCTGCTCGATAATAAAGCTATCTTCGCGTGCAATCGCTGCGGCCAGTTTTTTTTCCAGCTTATCAAGCTGATTATTTACCGCTTGTAACTCTTTGCTATTATTCATTTTTTACCTGTCTTGTGCTCTTTTAAGCTCACATCAAATTCTTGTGCGGACATCACGTATCCATCACCATCAGGGCGCGGAAAAACCGCAACGGCCAGTTCATCCTCGCTTAAACCTGACGTCCACTTATTCTGCCAGTCGCTTAGCGAAATCGCTTCAGGGCGGCAATCTTGCCACTCGCCACTCGCCCAGCGGCTTGCCAGCGCCGCCGATGGCCAAACCGGCACGACGTCTTCATCTTCGCTGTTTAGCATCACGCAACCATCTTCGTCACGCAAAATCCAAATTTTTCCGTGAGCGTTCACTTCAGAAAAAAGATATTGCGCGCGCTGCTCGGCGCTTAGCTCTGTGATTTCTTGCTCTTTTTTAGTCAATTCGTGCTGCATAACTCTCTCATTTGCCATTTTTAGCGCAATTGTCACGCTAATTAATGAAATACGCCGCCATCATAAACAAAATGGCTGCTCGAAAGCAGCCATTTTTTATTTTTTGTTGCTAACGCAATGTGTTAACCACCAAAATCATCTAACAAAATATTTTCATCTTCGACGCCAATATCTTTTAGCATTTTGATCACAGCCGCGTTCATCATCGGAGGACCGCACATGTAGTACTCACAATCTTCTGGCGCTTCATGATCTTTGAGGTAGTGTTCATAAAGCACATTGTGAATAAAGCCCGTGTAGCCTTCATAATTGTCTTCAGGCAGTGGCTCTGACAATGCACAATGCCAAACAAAGTTGGGATTTTCTGCAGCCAGTGCGTCAAACTCTTCAGCATAGAAGATTTCTCGCTTAGAGCGCGCGCCATACCAAAATGACATTTTACGCTTAGATTTCAAACGTTTTAGCTGATCAAAGATGTGTGAGCGCATAGGAGCCATGCCCGCACCACCGCCGATAAAGACCATCTCAGCATCGGTCTCTTTCGCAAAGAACTCGCCAAATGGACCTGAAATAATCACTTTATCGCCAGGCTTAAGTGACCAGATATAAGAAGACATGATCCCAGGAGGCGCATCAGGCTTATTGGCTGGCGGCGTAGCAATACGCACGTTAAGCAAAATGATCCCATACTCTTCTGGGTAGTTAGCCATAGAGTAAGCGCGAATGGTCTCTTCATCTACTTTGGATTCGTAGCGGAAAAGATCATACTTATCCCAGTCGCCACGGTACATTTCTGGCACATCAAAGTCAGAAAACTTAACATGGTGAGCCGGCGCTTCAATTTGGATGTAACCACCCGCACGAAACGGTACCACTTCACCTTCAGGGATCTGCATTTTTAATTCTTTGATAAAAGTCGCCTTATTATCATTAGAAATAACCGTACATTCCCATTTTTTCACGCCAAAAATCTCTTCTGGCAGCTCAATTTCCATGTCGCATTTTAATGCTACTTGGCAAGCTAAGCGCTCACCTTCGCGCGCTTCGCCTTTGCTGATGTGATCGCGCTCAGTCGGTAAAATATCGCCGCCGCCTGATTTAACTTTCACTTTACATTGGCCACAAGAGCCGCCGCCGCCGCATGCTGATGAAACGAATACGCCTGCGCCAGCAAGCGCACCCAAAAGCTTGCCGCCTGGGTTAGTTTTGATCGCCAGATTGGGATCGCCATTAACGGAAATTGTGATATCGCCTTGCGGCACAAGTTTTGATTTAGCAAATAAAATGACTAAAACCAAAACCAGCACCATCACGGTAAACATCGCAACACCAAGAATAATGTCCATTGACTATTCCTTACTTTCTCGGTTTACTCGATTATAAACTAATGCCAGAAAATGACATAAAGCCCAGCGCCATCAGGCCTACAGTGATAAATGTGATACCAAGGCCACGCAATCCTGGAGGAACGTCAGCGTACTTAAGTTTCTCTCTGATCCCAGCAAGCGCCACAATAGCCAACATCCAGCCAATACCAGAACCAAAGCCGTATACCAGCGATTCTGGAAGCGTGTAATCACGTTGTACCATGAATGAAACGCCGCCAAAAATAGCACAGTTTACAGTGATCAAAGGCAAAAATATCCCTAACGCGTTGTAAAGCGGTGGGAAATACTTATCGAGGATCATCTCTAAAATCTGTACCAATGCAGCGATCACGCCGATGAAGGTGATAAAGTTAAGGAAACTTAAATCCAAACCTTCGATCAACGCGCCATCTTTAAGCAAGTAGTTGTAAATCAAATTGTTTAGCGGTAGCGATAAACACAATACCACGGTAACAGCGATGCCAAGGCCAAACGAGGTTGTGACCTTTTTAGACACGGCCAACAAAGTACACATGCCAAGAAAAAAGGCCAGCGCCATGTTTTCGATAAAAATCGAGCGCACCAGCAAGCTAAGATAATGTTCCATAACCGTTTACTCCTTTGCCTCAATTTGTTCAGGTTTGAAGCAGCGAATGATCCAGATCAAAAAGCCAATCAAGAAGAAAGCAGACGGTGCAAGTAACATTAAACCATTTGGCTGATACCAACCCCCTTCTGAGGTCAACGGCAGCACACTTAGGCCAAATAATTTGCCAGAACCGAGCAGCTCACGGAAAAAACCGACCGTGATCAGCACAAAACCGTAGCCCAAACCGTTGCCAACGCCGTCCATAAAAGAGTCCATGGGCGCCGATTTCATCGCGTATGCCTCAGCGCGGCCCATTACGATACAGTTAGTAATGATAAGACCAACAAAAACAGAGAGCTGCTTTGAAACGTCATACAAAAACGCTTTGAGCACTTGGTCGACCACGATAACCAGCGAAGCGATGATGATCATCTGCACGATGATCCGCACCGAATTTGGAATGTGGTTGCGAATAAGTGAAACAAAAAGGTTAGAAAATGCGGTGACACAAAGTACCGCTAATGTCATAACAAAAGCAGTTTCCAGCTTTGTCGTTACAGCCAATGCAGAGCAGACACCGAGCACTTGCAGTGCAATCGGGTTACTGTCTAGAACCGGAGCCCAAAGATTGGCTTTTATTTGCTTGGCACTAGCCATTTAATTGCTCCCCCTTGTGCACTTTTTTAAGAAATGGTCCAAAACCATTTTCCCCTAACCAAAAACGCAGCGTGTCTTGCACCCCTTTCGCTGTTAAGGTTGCGCCAGACAAGCCATCTACACCGTGAATGTCATCAGGCTTTGCCCCGCCTTTAACAACGTGCAACGCAGGATTGCCTTGTGCATCAAACAGTTGCTTACCAACCCATTTTTGACGCCACACAGGATTTTCAACCTCGCCACCAAGCCCTGGCGTTTCGCCATGCTCGTAGTAAGCAACGCCGCTCACCGTGTTGCCGTCCATTTTGAGCGCAACAAAAGAGTACATCATCGACCACAGACCTTTGCCGTTCATCGGCAAAATGATCTCGCTGACTTTGCCATTGTCATCTTTTACAAAATAAATTTTGGCAATATTAGGAACGCGGCCAAGCTTTGCGATGTCGTCACTTGGACTGATCTTGGTTGACAAGTTAGGATCTTTTGCCGCAGCGCGCTGATCGAACTTTTGCGCGTCAAGGTTTGTCACAAACTCGCCGGTTTTTAGGTTAATGAGGCGCGGCTCGATGCGCTTTTGAAAAAGATCAAGCACATCACGGGACTGCGCTTCAATTCCTGCTACCGACAAAATATTGCTTTGCACGTCCAGCACAGCATTTTTTTGCTGCAAAGGACGAAGCGAAACGGCAGAAAAAGAGACCACAACTGAGCAAACAAGGCTAAGCCCAACGACCACGCCCAGCGTTTTTGTAATGCTATCGTTATTGTTTGACACGAGCTAGCCTCCGTTTGATGTTGCCTCGTACAACAAGATTGTCGAACAGCGGCGCAAACAAGTTAGCAAATAGGATCGCCAGCATCATCCCTTCTGGGTAAGCTGGATTTACCACGCGGATCACAACAGCCATCGCGCCAATTAAAATGCCATACCACCATTTACCTTTATTGGTAAATGCAGCAGAGACAGGATCTGTGGCCATAAACGTCATGCCAAAGGCAAACCCGCCCAAAACAAAGTGCCAATGCCAAGGCATGCTAAACATCGGGTTTGTTGAGGAATCGATGATGTTAAACAGCGTTGCTGTACAAACAAGACCAATAATGGTGCCTGAAACAATACGCCAAGACGCAATTTTCATCAGTAAAATCATGGCGCCGCCAAGCAAAATGGCAAGCGTTGACACTTCACCAAGCGAGCCTGGAATGTGACCGATAAAAGCGTCAAGCCAAGTGATAGGCTCACCGCTTACGCTGTGCACAAGCGCCGCTTTACCGCCGGCTGACCATTGGCTTAGCGCCGTTGCTCCAGAAAAGCCATCTGCTGCAACCCACACTAAATCACCTGAGATCTGCGCTGGGTATGCAAAGAACAAAAAGGCGCGTCCAGCCAGTGCAGGGTTTAAGAAGTTGCGTCCTGTACCACCAAACAGCTCTTTTGCCACAACCACACCAAAAGTAATACCTAACGCAGCTTGCCATAAAGGCAGCGTAGGTGGCACGATCAGCGCAAACAAAATTGAGGTGACGAAAAAGCCTTCGTTGACTTCATGACGACGCACAACGCAAAACAGCACTTCCCAAAAACCACCGACCAAAAATACGGTTGCATAAATGGGGACAAAATAGGTCGCACCGAGCACCATTTTACTAATAATGCCAGCATCCGCGCTCAATGAAGCGCCAAACCACTGCGACAACCAGTAGTGCCAATTACCGTCAATCACGCCACTTAGCGCGCTGCCTTGGTAAAGCGCATTAAGCGCCGTGATGGCTTGGTCGCCCACATTGTACATGCCAAAAAACATGGCGGGGAATACGGCAAACCACACCATGATCATCATGCGTTTAAGATCAAGATTATCACGCACATGGGTTGTACCTTTAGTCACGGTACCAGGCGTGTAGAGCAACGTAGCTGTAGCTTCATACAGCGCAAACCACTTTTCATATTTACCGCCATGGGTAAAGTGCGGCTCTAAATCTTCTAATATTTTTTTAAGACTCATTATCACCCATCCTTCTCAATAAGGGCGAGAGACTCGCGCAGCATTGAGCCAAAATCGTATTTGCCAGGACAAACAAAGGTACACAGCGCCAAGTCTTCAGGCGCAAGCTCTAATGCACCCAGCAGCGCCATGCTTTCTAGATCGCCCGCGCACAGATCGCGCAGCAATAAGGTTGGCTCAATATCAAGCGGCATAACACGCTCATACGTGCCAATCGGCACCATCGCACGCTCGCTGCCGTTGATAGCTGTTGTCATATTAAACAACTGATCTTTGAAAAAACGGCTTAAATAAGCGGGTGTGACAGAAAACTTATTCTTACCTGGCGTGATCCAGCCTAAAAATTCTTTCTCACGGCCTTCGCGTAGGGCGCTAATTTGTAAATGGAAACGACCAAGATAAGCGTGAGCGCCTCTTGCATGCGTGCCATTTAAAATTGAACCTGAGATCACGCGCGCCTCGCCAAGCATCAGCTGCCCTGCGATCAAATCGTCAGTGCAAGCACCGATTTGGGTGCGCAGCAAACGTGGTTCATTCACCATCGGACCGCCTAGCGCTATTACACGGCTTGTGTCAATTTCACCGCTCAAAAAGAGATTACCGAATGCAATCACATCTTGATAGTTGAGGTGCCACACTTGCGTATGAGCATCAACAGGGCGTAAAAAGTGAATGTGCGTGCCAGCAAGACCTGCTGGATGGGGGCCGGTAAAAACCTGCTCTTGCACGTTCGCTTTTTTGCTGCAAGGCAAACTTGCAGGACCTTTACAAACAAAAACTTTGCCATCGGTCAAAGCTGAAAGAAGATCAAGTCCTGCAACAAACGCTTGTGGCTTTTCATCAATCACAATCTGCGGAGAAGCCGCTAGGGGATTGGTGTCGATAGCCGTTACAAAAATTGCAGCAGGCTGCGCTGTAATTGCTGGCGTTTTGTTAAATGGACGAGTACGCAGCGCAGTCCACATTCCAGAATCAACCAGAATATCAACAATGCGTTGACGATCTAATGCGGCGATCTGCTCGGGCGTGAAAGCTTCGAATGTGACTTGCTCATTGCCGCTTACTTCAATAACAACCGACTGCAGTGCACGCTTGTCGCCGCGATTGATTTCAATCACAGTGCCTGCGGCGGGTGCAGTAAATTTCACGCCAGGATTCTTTTTATCTTCAAAGAGAACCTGACCTTTTTTTACCACATCGCCAACACGCACTTGCATTGTTGCGCGCATGCCTTCGTACTCTTCACCAAGCAGGGCAACTTTTTTAATGGCATAGCCATCATCAATTACCTGAGTTGGCACACCGGCAATCGGTATGTCCAACCCTTTTTTTATCGTGATCATAGGCATTTGTACTTTTATGAAAAAGAAATTAACCACACAGCAACAAGCAATACTTAGCCGTAAAGTAAGCTTTGCAGCTGCCATGTAGTATCCATAATATTGATTTAGCCAAACAAGCTTATGCTAATTCAATAATATTCAATCAATTATAACATTAAGAAGGATTAGGGTACTACGATAAAAAGGACACCACTTAAGCAATGGAGCGCTTTTAATGCTACCTTATCCACTTTGTCAAAACGTCGTCCTTTTGCAAAAGACCACTGTCTAAAACATTCAGACTAGTTTTCAATGTAGCTGTTTACCAAAGAGAAATGGAAAAGTCTGACGATAAGAAAAAATTTGAGGCAGTTATAAGCCACTTGCCTCACAAAATATACGCAGCAAGAACGCCGCAAAGGCAAGCAAAGGGCACATCAAAAAAGCGGTGTACTTTTAACCGACAACTAAAAAGTCCGAAGTTTAAATACAAAAATTTTTATTTTTATCAAAGAATTAGCCGCAAAAATGCACAGCTACACACAACCGTGCAGCTGCGCTTTTATCACACTCGCGAATTAAGAAAAGTGAACAGCCGTTGATCCATAGCAATGTCATGCAACACCACCTCTAACAACTTTGTCAGCTCAGTTTGAATATCTGCAGCGCTTGCTTGAAAAATATGTGTTTTATTTGCGTTACCAGAATAACGTTTCACAAAGGTTTTTTGACCTTTCTTTGCGGTAATTTCTAATACAACGTTGCTATTTAATTTATACGAAAAAATATTTTGCTCGCCGGTTGTATAAGCTTGGATCAGCGCAATTTGCACTGAAGACCCTGATTGCCCTTGCGTAAAAGAAAAGCCTTGAGCCGTTAATTGCTCAGTTAATTTATCTTTAACCATTAAGCGCAAATTAGTCGCAGTGCCTAGCAAGATATTTTTATCTTTGCCTTTTTTCATTTGCGCAATAACAATTGTTTTGCGCTGATCAATTGCTTTAATTTGCAAAGGCGCAGAAATTACCGTTTCTTTATTACTGACTAACAAAGGCTTTGGATCAATCGTAAGTAAACTTTTTGGATTAAGTGAACAGCCACTTAAGAAAAAAAGCACTCCCGATATCAAAAAAATAGCTTTCATTTTCAGCGATCCTTGTATAAAAAATCTACAACATCATAATAACATTACGGATAACATTATTTAACACATACAGACCGCTAAGTTTAATTATTGCTACTTTTTATTTCATAATTCACAAACTGTCACAGTTTTACCGGCAGCTATACAAAGAGTTGTTAATTAACAAAGGTTTTCTTTCTTTAAAAAGTGGTGAAAAATCACCCAACATTAAATGGTCAATTTAAATACAAAACCATACAGTCAAATATTTCTCTTTTAAAATAAATTATTCATCATTCTTATATCAATATTTTTTATTTTCCCTTCATTCAATCAATTTATTTTTTATCTTTTGTTACTTTTAATTAAAACCGTCTATTTTTTACGCTCTGATGCACACAGCAATTTTTGTACATAAAATTTTTAACTCATCATTGATAAATTTTCCTGATCGTTATTGTTTATTTCTTTTTTCGCAAACTTTTTAAGTCCATTCACAAAACTTTGGCATAACAAAGTAGGCGCGGTGCTTTTTTGATCCTGCTTCATAATGAGTGTGACAGGCTATTTTTACTCGCCGCTGTGCCATGGAAATATAAATCTAAGCAAGGTAGCATAGCAGCCCATTTACCATCATGATAAGAACACCTCGCTATGCCCTACTTTGTGCGCTCTTGCCACTCTACCGTCACCCGCTACTGGGACAAACGATTGCTGTGGGTCTTTTTTCTTGGCTGCGCAAGCGGATTTCCTTGGCTTTTGATTGGCTCTAACATGTCAGGCTGGCTCAAAGACTCGGGGCTTAGCCGCACCGCCATTGGCCTTTTTGGATCCATTTTTATTGTCTATGCGCTTAACTGGCTATGGGCTCCACTGCTTGACCGGGTAAAACTGCCCTTTTTTTATAAGCACTTTGGCCAGCGGCGCAGCTGGATCTTACTCATGCAATTTACCATGCTCGGCTGCACCCTTTTGCTTGCCAGTACCGAGCCAAGCAAAGAGCTGTGGCTAACCTTGCTCTTAGCATTCACCATTGCGATCGCCTCAGCAACGCAAGACATTGCTATAGACGCCTTTCGTATCGACAGCTTTCAAGCACACGAGCGCGATAAATTGCCGCAAGCTGCCGCCATGTCGGTGATTGGCTGGTGGACCGGTTACAGCCTGCCTGGCTACTTTTCCTTCTCTAATGCCGAAGTTTACGGCTGGAATGGGATCTACTACAGCATGTGCGGATTTATTGTGCTGCTGATCTTGTTCACTCTTAGCACCAAAGAGCCCACCACAGATCGCGAAGCGCTGCAGCAGCACGCGCAAAACCAATACGCCGAGCGCTTAAACAAAAACGGCACTCATTTTAAAGTATGGCTGAGCGTCACCATCATTGAACCCTTCGCCGATTTTTTCCGCCGCAACGGGGTAAAAGCTGCGCTACTGCTGCTGCTGTTTGTCTTTTTATTTAAAATTGGCGAAGCCTTTTTAGGGCGTATGTCGATTGTTTTTTATAAAGATATCGGTTTTAGCAATGAGCAAATTGGCTACTATTCCAAGCTGTTAGGTTGGGGGATCACAGTCCTTTTCACGCTGTTAGGCAGCGCTATCAATATTCGTTTTGGCATTGTGAAAGGGTTACTGATCGGCGGCCTTGCGATGGCGGGCAGCAATTTAATGTTTGCCTTGATTGCGCAAGTAGGCCCTAATGAGCACCTTTTATTGGCTACCATCATTGTCGACAATTTCACGAGCGCTTTTTCTACCATCGCCCTCGTGTCATTTTTAACCTTTTTGACCGGACGGGCTTTTTCTGCGACTCAATACGCGCTGCTCGCTTCGTTAGGCAATCTTGGCCGCACCACCTTTTCTTCATTCAGCGGCTCGCTGGTCGACTGGCTTGACGCAAGCGCATTCGCCAAACTGTTTCCGGCAATCAACTCATGGTCAGTGTTTTTTGTTATTACCACGCTGATGGTGATCCCAAGCCTGCTCATGATCTGGTCACTCAGAGGCCATTTTTCTCAGCTCACGAAGGAAGAGTAAATTTTAAAACTAAAAAAGCAGCCAATGGGCTGCTTTTTATTTTTCCGCTTTACTGATCATATCTGTCATCTCATCTCGAAGCTTAACAGTGTCTAATGCGCCTTACGTCTGGCTATATAGCGATCCAAGAAACCGTTCAAATAGCAATCACCATTTAAAACTGCCGGCAGGCCCTAAATCGCTTTGATCATCCTTAAAAAAGCTTAGCTCAATCTTATAACTAAAGGCTCTTACCTTAAATAACAGGCAAAGGCAAACGACTAGTTACTGTTTTCACCTTCAACTTGGCTGCTTTTTCCCTTGCCCCTTTTGAGCAGAACCTGCTCAGATTTTGGTTTTGCAACCACTTTGTTGGTACAGTTATAAGCATTGGCTAGCATAGTAACTGAATTTTCAAACGACATCGGCTTGTACAAATACAAGGTATCGCCACCGCGCGCCACCACTTTGATACGCATTTCGTTAAGCGAGCTATTGATCATCGTATCATTGCCAAGCAGCCACGCATCCCAAAAATGACCCGTAGAGCCAGTCACAGGGCCTATCAGCTGACAACCGCTGACTTTGCTATAATCATCCCAAAGAACATTAACTTGGCGCGACTCCACTGTCGGCAAAGTAACACAACCGGCTAGCGACAAAGCGCCAGCAGCACACAATAATTTAACTAAATTCATTCTATGAATAACTTCGCAAGTTTATATAAAGCAACCATTTTAATATTCATGCAAACAAATGCAACGCATTAATATATTTAAATATTTTAGGATTAGAGAATGTAATGACTGATTTCAAAAGCAATATTGTCTACATTGATCTGCTGTTTATCATAGAAAACTTACTCCCCGGCAAGCGCAATGTTGCTTTACTGCGACGTAACCAAAACTTAGTTCCCGTGCGCACGCTAACACTGAGCGTTTATGATTCGGTTTCTGCGCTGCAGCTGGCGCTTTACAAGCATTGTCCTAATTACGCCGCCTTTGCCTGCGGCAAACCGCTTGCCGACGATTATGCTATCGACGGCAAAGATGAGCATATTTTTGCCGCAACCGAAATTGTCGCCCATTTTATTCGTGGCGCTTATTGGTGGGTTGAGCATTACCTTAACACTTACAAAGAAGAGTGGAGCGAGGCACAAAAAAATCGCTGGCAGCGCGACTTTAAACTTTTAGTGCAAACCATTATCGGCATTGGTAATTGTCAAAAAGCAAGCTGGCTTATTGATAACCACCATGTGATCAAATCTCTTACATTTCATTCGCATGCGATCCCTTTTTTGCAGCATTATGATTGAGAAACAAACCGCGTTTACTGCTGGTAAACTTTATCCATTTACGCGGTTTTGGCTTGTTTTTTTCCGCCTGACCCATACTATAGTGACAAAACCTGTGTGCAAATATTGGCGCTTTAACGTAAACAAAGTGCTGTTTTGCAAGTTTAGCCACTTCAATAAAGGAGCTTTGATGTGAAACGTATCGCCTTGTTTTTATTAACAAACCTTGCAGTTATGGTGGTATTTAGCATTGTGCTAAATATTATTTTTGCGCTGACAGGGATAAAGTCTAGCAGCATGGGCGGCCTACTGCTGATGGCGGCACTTTTTGGCTTTGGCGGCTCTTTGATCTCCCTCTTCATGTCAAAATCGATGGCGCTGCGCTCTGTCGGCGGGCAAGTGATCGAGCAGCCTCGTAATGAAACAGAATATTGGCTAATGGAAACTGTAAGCCGCCAAGCGCAACAAGCGGGCATCGGCATGCCCACCGTCGCCGTTTATAACTCGTATGATATCAATGCGTTTGCAACAGGTGCGCGCCGTGATGCTTCATTAGTTGCCGTATCAACCGGCCTTTTAGAAAACATGACGCGCGACGAAGCAGAAGCCGTGCTGGCACACGAAGTGTCGCACATTG
This sequence comes from Vibrionaceae bacterium, assembly GCA_051654185.1. Lineage (GTDB taxonomy): Bacteria > Pseudomonadota > Gammaproteobacteria > Enterobacterales > Vibrionaceae > Enterovibrio. Next base: position 24,563 of record JBOFXO010000191.1, read on the forward strand.
CTAACGGCGATATGATCACCATGACCCTTATGCAAGGCGTCGTTAACACCTTCGTTATTTTCATCTCGCGCCTTATCGCAAGCGCGATCAGCAACAGCAGCAGCGACGAAGAAGGCAACGGCGGCAGTAACTTTATGGTCTACTTCCTTGTTTCTAGTGCGCTTGAGGTGGTATTTGGCCTGCTTGCGAGCATCTTGACCATGTGGTTTAGCCGCCATCGCGAATTTAAAGCCGACGCAGGCTCAGCGCGCCTTGTGGGCAAACAAAAAATGATCGCAGCCTTAGAGCGTTTAGCGCGCAATCAGCATGAAAGTGAGCTCGATGGCTCCATGGCCGCCTTTGGGATCAGCGGTAAAAAATCGCTCAGTGAGCTTTTTATGACTCACCCGCCGCTTGAAAAACGCATTGCTGCGCTACGAAACGCTGAGTTTTAACCCTCTTTTTTTACTTATTTTTAGCCCGCCACTGCGGGCTTTTTGTTTATTCCTTTTTATATAACAAACAGTTCACGCCCTATTCTATTTGTGAGAAACAGCTCGCTCTGGTAACATACCCTCCCGTCTGGTTTCCCCACTCATTTCTACCAATCCCAAAATTTAGGTCGAGCATGACAACAAATTATATTTTTGTGACCGGCGGTGTGGTTTCTTCGCTGGGTAAAGGCATTGCAGCAGCATCATTGGCCGCTATTTTAGAAGCGCGCAACTTAAACATCACCATGATGAAGCTTGATCCCTACATCAATGTGGATCCTGGCACAATGAGCCCAACTCAGCACGGTGAAGTTTTTGTCACTGAAGATGGCGCTGAAACGGATCTCGATTTAGGCCACTACGAGCGCTTTATTCGCACCAAAATGACCAAGCGCAACAACTTTACTTCAGGCAAAGTGTACGCCGAAGTTTTGCGTAAAGAGCGTCGCGGCGACTATCTTGGCGCAACCATCCAAGTTATCCCGCACATCACCAACGCCATCAAAGAGCGCATTTTAGCAGGTGGCGCAGGCCACGATATCGTGATTGTAGAAATTGGTGGTACGGTTGGCGACATCGAATCGCTGCCGTTTTTAGAAGCTATTCGCCAGCTCGCCGCAGAGCTTGGCCGTGAACGCACGCTGTTCATGCACTTAACGCTTGTGCCTTATCTTGCCGCTGCAGGCGAAGCAAAAACCAAACCTACGCAGCATTCCGTAAAAGAGCTGCTGTCTATCGGTATTCAGCCTGACGTTTTAGTTTGCCGCAGCGATCGCAACCTTGCGGCTAACGAGCGCGCGAAAATTGCACTGTTTTGTAATGTGCCTGAAAGAGCGGTGATCTCGCTAAAAGACGTCGATTCTATCTACAAGATCCCCGCCATCATTCACTCACAAGGGCTTGATGAGCTGGTTTGCCAGCGCTTTGCCATCACAGCGCCAAGCGCGGATCTTTCGCAGTGGGAACAAGTGGTTTTTGAAGAAGCAAACCCTACTGATGAAGTAACCATCGGGCTTGTCGGTAAATACACTGAATTGCCAGACGCTTACAAATCGGTCAATGAGGCGCTCAAACACGCAGGACTTAAAAATCGCTTAAGCGTGAATATTGTCTACATTGACTCGCAAGATCTTGAAGTGCGCGGCACTGAGCTGCTCGAAAACATGGACGCCATTTTGGTGCCGGGTGGCTTTGGCGATCGCGGCATTGAAGGCAAAATTTTAGCTGCGCGCTATGCACGCGAAAATAAAGTGCCCTACCTTGGGATCTGCCTTGGCATGCAAGTTGCGCTAATTGAATTTGCGCGCAATGTTGCCGGCATGAAACAGGCTAACTCCACCGAATTTAACCCTAAAACGCCGTTTCCTGTCGTTGCGATGATCACCGAGTGGATCACGCACGATGGCACAGTCGAAGAGCGCACCGCGCAATCGGATCTCGGCGGCACAATGCGACTAGGCTCTCAAGTCTGCCATTTAAAAGATGGTAGTATTAGCCGTAAGCTGTATGAACAAGGAGCGATCAGTGAACGCCATCGTCATCGCTATGAAGTCAATAATTTGCTGCGCGCTGATCTAGAAAAAGCGGGACTGTTAATTGCAGGGGTGTCGGCAGATGAAAAATTGGTCGAAATCATTGAAAACCCTAAACATCCGTGGTTTGTTGCTTGCCAGTTCCATCCTGAGTTCACATCCACGCCTCGTGATGGTCATCCACTCTTTACGGGTTTTATTGCAGCAGCACGTAAACAGCGCAACAAAACGCTATAACTAGTAAATTTTGTGAATATAGTTCAAGCAGTTATATTAAAGATGCTTGAGATAGCCCGCGCTCAATAGTAAGGTATGCGCCGGCTTTACTCGTTATTTTTTGATCTCGATTAAATAAGGAAACATCATGTCTAAGATCGTTAAAATCCTGGCTCGTGAAATTATCGATTCACGTGGTAACCCAACCGTTGAAGCAGAAGTGCATTTAGAAGGCGGTTTTGTTGGTATGGCGGCTGCGCCATCAGGTGCATCAACCGGTTCACGTGAAGCTCTTGAGCTGCGCGATGGTGACAAATCACGTTTCCTTGGTAAAGGCGTATTAAAAGCGATTGCGGCAGTAAACGGCCCTATCGCTGATGCGCTACTAGGTAAAGATGGCCAAGATCAAGCCAAAATCGACCAAATCATGATCGATTTAGACGGTACTGAGAACAAATCAAAATTTGGCGCTAACGCCATTTTGGCAGTTTCTCTAGCGAACGCAAAAGCTGCTGCAGCTGCAAAAGGCATGCCTTTGTACGAGCACATTGCTGAGCTAAACGGCACACCAGGAAAATTCTCTATGCCATTGCCTATGATGAACATCATCAACGGCGGTGAGCATGCGGACAACAACGTTGATATCCAAGAGTTCATGATCCAACCTGTTGGCGCAAAAACGTTAAAAGAAGCTGTTCGCATGGGCGCAGAAGTGTTCCATAACCTAGCAAAAGTATTGAAGTCAAAAGGCTACAACACAGCTGTAGGTGATGAAGGCGGCTTTGCTCCTAACCTAAAATCTAACGCAGAAGCGCTAGAAGTTATCGCAGAAGCGGTTGCTGTAGCGGGCTACACTCTAGGCAAAGACATCACTTTAGCGATGGACTGCGCAGCGTCTGAGTTCTACGATGCTGAGAAAAAAGAGTACAACCTAAAAGGTGAAGGCCGTATCTTCACATCAAACCAATTCTCTGAATTCCTTAAAGAATTGACTGAAAAATTCCCTATCGTTTCTATCGAAGACGGTCTTGACGAGTCTGATTGGGATGGTTTTGATTACCAAACTAAACTGCTTGGCGGTAAAATCCAAATCGTTGGTGACGATCTGTTCGTAACTAACACCAAGATCCTAGCGCGCGGCATCGAAAAAGGCATTGCAAACTCAATCCTTATCAAGTTCAACCAAATCGGTTCACTGACTGAAACCCTTGCTGCTATCAAAATGGCAAAAGACGCAGGTTACACAGCAGTAATTTCACACCGCTCTGGCGAAACTGAAGATGCAACTATCGCAGATCTTGCTGTAGGTACTGCTGCAGGTCAAATCAAAACCGGTTCAATGAGCCGCTCTGATCGCGTTGCTAAGTACAACCAATTGATCCGTATCGAAGAAGCATTAGGTGCTAAAGCGCCGTTCAACGGTCTAAAAGAAGTGAAAGGTCAAGCGTAATTTTTACGTTTCCTTAAACGACAAAAGCGGCTTTTTAGCCGCTTTTTTATATCTCATAATTTGAAAATTTGGCTGTTATTCATGGCTACTAGCAGGTTCACTCGGCAGCGCATTGATCACAGCTTTCACTAACGTCGCAAGTGGAATGGCAAAAAACACCCCCCAAAAGCCCCATAGGCCGCCAAAAATCAGCACCGCTAAAATAATCGCAACCGGATGCAAATTCACCGCTTCAGAAAACAGTACCGGTACCAATACATTGCCGTCCAACGCTTGAATAACCCCATACGCAAGCATCAAATAACCAAGCTCTGAGCCAAATCCCCACTGAAATAGCGCCACCACAAACACAGGTATGGTCACCATCATCGCGCCGACATAAGGAATTAGCACCGATAAACCATTTAATACCGCAAGCAATACCGAGTAGCGCAGATCAAGCAGCGCAAAGGTGGCATAGCTTACAATGCCGACAATCACAATTTCTAGCACCTTGCCGCGAATGTAATTAGACAGCTGCTGATCCATTTCGCGCCCGACGCGATTGGTTAATTTTCTGTTGCGCGGCAACAAATTACCCAACATTTTGAGCATCAAATCTTTATCTTTTAACAAGAAAAAGGCCAGCAAAGGAACAAGGATCATGTAGACCAAAATCGTTGCGATCCCCGCTAAAGAAGAGAGCGAACCTTTGACCATATTTTCAACAAAGCCAAGCACATAACTTTGCACATTGCCCATCAGCAAATTCACCATTTCTGGCGCGATAAGATCAGGGTATTGCTCAGGTAAACTTGCGACCGTTCGCTGCAGATCGCTAAGCATGGTCGGCACGTCAGCGCTCAAGCTCAAAAGCTGCTGCCAAGAGGTGGGCAATAACCCCAGCACTAAAATCAACATAATGCCAATAAAGAGCAGCATCACAAACGAAACCGCCGCTAACCGTGGTAAACCCGCGGCTGTAAACTTACCGACCACCCCTTCTAACAAATACGCCAGCACCATCGCCACTAAAAAAGGGGTGATCACGTGACCGAAAAAGTAGATGATCACAAAGCTTATCAGTAGCATAGCAACCAAGCTGACAGCATCAGGATCAGACAAACGGCGCTTATACCACCCAACCAACATATCGTACATTTTAAACCCTACATCTCTTAACTAGCCATCAAAACAGCAACCGCAAAAACAGCGCAACCAAGCCTAAGCTAATAGTGAAATTTCTTTTTAAACCAATATATTAAGCTCAATCATACTGGGCTTTCTATTTTGCATGCATAGATTGTAAAACTAAATCTAATTCGCTCGTAAATAACATACAGACACCGCAAAGTCGCAATTATATTCATCCCGTTAACATTTTATTTTTTTGCATTCTTTAGCCAACTTCTACACACTAAAGGCATTGTCGCAGGCAAGTGCAAAGCGGCCCACCTTATCTTGTGTCACCTATACAAAGCTCGTCAGCGGAGGAGCGCCATGTCCATACTAAAAAAAAGTTTGCTTAGCCTTATTATCGCAGCTTTACCTGCGCTTTCGGCGGATAACAATTTTAGCTACGATCAGCTGCCAAGCATTGGCACCATCGCGACAAGCACGCTGAGCATCGATAAAGAGGTGGCGTACGGTGACGCTTACATGCGCATTTTGCGTGCTCGCGAGCCTATCGTTAATGATCCGGTTTTAAGCAATTACATCAACGCATTAGGTGCGACATTAGTCAACAGCGCTCAAGATGTGAAGACCCCCTTTCATTTTTTTTTAGTACAAAAAAATGAGATCAACGCATTTGCCTTTTTTGGCGGTCATATTGGGCTTAACACAGGACTTTTCTACCATGCGCAAAGTGAAAGCGAGCTTGCTTCGGTCATGGCGCATGAAATCGCGCACTTAACGCAGCGCCACCTTGCGCGAGCAATGGAAGATCAAGCGCGTAAAAGTGCCTTGACCACAGCGGCGCTTATCGGCTCGGCGCTGCTCGCTGTCGCAGCCCCACAAGCTGGGGTTGCCGCTTTTCAAACTACCGCGGCCGCCTCTTTGCAAGATAAGATCAACTACACCCGCGGCAATGAGCAAGAAGCCGATCGCATCGGCATGCAAACGCTTGCTAAAGCTCGCTTTGATCCACAAGCCATGCCGTCATTTTTCATGCGCATGGCCGATCAATACCGTTTTGCAAGCAAACCGCCGCAGCTTCTATTAACGCACCCGCTTCCCGACTCGCGGATCACAGAATCACGCAATTTAGCCAAGCAGCACGCGCCGCGAAGCCTTGCGCACTCACGATCATTTTTATTGGCGCAGGCGCGTATTGTTGCCCGCCATCTTAATTTAACTAACGCACAAGCGCTTGATTGGTTTGATAGGAAGGCAAAAAAAGCCCCAGCGGCGGTTGTTAATGCCGCAAATTATGGCAAGGCTTTAATTTATATCGATAAAAAGCAGCCAAGCCAAGCACTCGCGCTGCTACAGCCTCTGCTTAACAGCGATCCGAGCAACCTTTTTTATCTCGATGCCATGACAGATCTTGATGTCAGCCAAAAACGCTATACGCCAGCCATCGCGCGTCTAGATCAAGCGCTGCAAATGCAACCAAACGACCCTGTATTACAGGTTAATCGCTTGTATACCTTGATCAAATCGGGCAACTACTCACAAGCGCAGCGCGGGCTGCAGCGCTACACCTATGCGTTTCCAACCGATCTGATTGGCTGGGAGCTTTTGCAAGAAACCTATGAAAAACAAGGAATTGAACATGGGGCGCTCGCCGCACAAGCAGAGCAACTCGCGCTGCGCGCGCAGTGGGATCGCGCGATAAAAAATTATGTCAAAGCGGCGAATTTGCTAAAAACGGGGAGCCTTGATCAAGCGCGCTATGATGCGCGCATCGACCAACTTCAGGCTGAAAAAATACGTTTTACCGCGCTAACACGCTAAGCACCTTTTTAAGGGCGCCACACATAGCGAAGCGGCGTTGGAGAGGGTGGCGTCGCCGTTAGATCAGAAGCCGTTATATTAGGTGATATAGCAGACGGTGCCGCCGTTTCTGGCAATATTTCAGGCTCACCTTGATTTGCTGCTGCAGAAGCTGCCGTATTTGGCGCAGGCACGACAAGCTCGTCAACTGATGCGTCAGCTGGCAGCGCTAAATCCTCGCTTGCCACAAACTCTTGCTCGAATTGAGTCAATGCTAAGGCCTGCGGCGCAGAGGTTTGCAACAGCGCTTTTGCAGCATCACTCTCGACAGCAAAAGTTGGCGCTAGCTCTTCACTAGGCAGCGCTTGCAGATTTGCATTTAACGCAAGCTCCGAGGTAAATTGCGCCTGTGAGGTCACCAATTTTACGGTAAATGAAACTTCGTCTTTTTGAATGGCGCGCAGCTGCGCAGAAGCAACGCTGCCCATCTGTTTTAAGCTGCTTTCTAATTTGAAAATTTCAGCTGCAGCGGTGATCCCTGAAACTTGCAGCAAGTATTCGCGCTCATGCACCGCATCGCTAAGTACAATGGCGGACGTAGAAAAGTAATGATCAGCAATCTCATCAATCAATTTTTCAAATGAAGATAAATCAACACCTTGCGCACTATTTTGCAAAGGCGCACTCTGCTCTAGCCCATCAGGATAAAAAGACCACTCGATTTTATCGGCAAAAACTTTCACTACAGCCCAACTTGCAATAGCGTAGCGCGCACTCGCTTTACCAATGATCGGATTAAAGTTGTCCCACACATCGCGTGCATTAATAACGCTTAAATCGTCGATGTCGCCAAGCGGCAGCACCACCGGCAGGCCACGCTTGATCCCCGCTTTTTTTAACAGCTCGACTTGCTCAGCCGCTGACTGCTCCCACAAGATAGACTTGTCTTCGGCGTTGATCACCCAAAACAACACTTCTTGGCGAGGTAACGGCCAATAATGAGCCTGCAACTGGCTAAGCAGCGTTTGAATTTTTTTCTCATCGAAATTAAAGGTAGCCACGCGGCCGCTAGATTCTTGCGCCACGCTGACATCATTGATGTAAGGCGCAGGTTTGGCCAAAATTTTGGCAACCTGTGGATCATCCACTATTTTTTTGTTGCCTGAAACGCGCACCAAAACTTCTTGAAAAGCCTGCGGTTTTGCCTGCAGCTCTAATGCATCCTTTGTCTGCGCCAAATTTACGCGGACCTGATAAAGATCAAAAGCGTGCAACGAGAAAGACCAAGACAGCAGCAAAGTGAAAAATGTTTTTTTCATCATTATGTATCCATTATTCAAGGACAACGCCTGCCGTACTGCTGCCAGGCCTTTAGTGAAATATTTTTGCGTGCAAGGCAACAGCGCGTAACTTAACGCTCACCTCGCACTTAATAGCGTTATTTGGTGCCAAAAATTTTATCTCCGGCATCACCGAGCCCTGGAAGAATATAACCATTTTCATTTAAGCGGTGATCGATTGACGCCGTATACAGCTCTACATCAGGGTGCTTTTGCGACAGCGCTTCAATCCCCTCGGGCGCTGCGACCAACACGAGCACCTTGATCTGACGACAGCCGTGCTCTTTAAGCAGATCTAAGGTCGCAATCATCGAGCCGCCGCTTGCAAGCATCGGGTCGACAACTAGCGCGATACGCTCAGATAAGTCACTGGCCAATTTGTGAAAATATGAGACGGGTTGTAAGGTTTTTTCATCGCGATAAATACCGACAACGCTGATCCTTGCCGCCGGAAGATGCTCAAGCACACCGTCCATCATGCCAAGACCTGCGCGCAAAATGGGCACTACCGTGACTTTTTTACCTTTGAGCTGATCAACTTCAACCACGCCATTCCACCCTTGGACGGTCACTTTTTCAGTCTCAAAATCCGCCGTCGCCTCATAGGTAAGCAAACTGGCCACTTCATTGGCTAATTCACGAAATTGCTTGGTGGTGATCCCCTCTTGACGCAGCAGCCCTAACTTATGGCGGATCAAAGGATGCAAGATTTCAATCACTTTCATCGTTGATTCTCATTGTTAATGGATAATCGCTACAATATACCATTATCAAGAGGCCCCTTTTAGTGAAAATGACGCTATTTTTCTGATCATTGCAACCAAGCTGCTGTTTTTACTAGCAAAGCTTGCGCTAAATGCTGCTAGCAGCACGCAGGCAAAGCTTTACTTCCGACATAAACCGCAGCTGCTGTGTCCTTCGCGGCTAAGCGTGGTTTTCCATCTCTTTTTCAATCAGCATGATCATAATGTGGATAATTTTGATATGCACTTCTTGGATCCTGTCAGCATAAGCAAAAGCGGGCACGCGGATTTCAATGTCAGCAAGACCTGCCATTTTGCCGCCATCTTTGCCCGTCAGCATGATGGTTTTGATCCCTTTTTTCTTAGCCGCATCAATTGCCTTTAACACGTTAGCGGAGTTGCCTGACGTCGATAAACCTAGCAGCACGTCGCCTTTAGCGCCAAGCGCTTCAACATAACGCGAAAAAACAAAATCGTAGCCAAAATCATTGCTCACACAAGAAAGATGGCTTGGATCGGCAATCGCAATCGCCGGTAGCGCTGGGCGATTTTCACGGTAGCGCCCCGTCAGCTCTTCGGCAAAATGCATCGCATCACAATGCGAGCCGCCATTTCCGCAAGAAAGCACCTTACCACCTTGCTTAAAAGCTGCCGCTAACAATTTTGCTGCAGCCTCAATTTGGGCAATATTGTGCGGATCAGCCATAAAATCAGCTAACGTTTTCGCAGCCTCTTGCAGCTCTTGCTTGATCAAATCTTGATACATAACAAACACTCCTTGCTCTTTAATTGCAAGCAGTATACGCAAAAGCACAAAGCCTTGTCGATCACAGCCCTGCTCCTTTTCTGCAAGCTGCCTCGCAGGTTATGCTCAATAGCCGCCGCGTAAAACTGCTGCAATTTTTGCAAAATTTACGCAAATTTACTGCGAAAGGCAAAATAGACCGCGCCAAGCAAACACAAGCCTGACCACAAATAATCAAGCTTAAGCGGCTCGCGCAGGTAAAACACAGAAAAAGGCACAAATACCGCTAAAGTGATCACCTCTTGCAAGATCTTAAGCTGCCCGACGTTTAATGCGGTGTAGCCAATGCGGTTAGCCGGCACTTGCAATAAGTATTCAAACAATGCAATCCCCCAGCTAAAAAGGGCTGCGATGATCCAAGGCTTATTATTTAACTCTTTTAAATGCGCATACCATGCAAAGGTCATGAAAACATTACTGCAGACAAGCAAACTAATAGAGACAACGAGAGGGTTCATTTATTTTTACGGCCATTATGGTATGAAAAACGCCATTATAACTGTGTTATCAGCCACTGCACTGCAGCAGCGCCGCAAACAATCCTCTGCAGCAAAAAAAGGGCAAATAAGTTTATCGCTGATCACACTTGTAATATTACGCATCTAGATGAACAATAAGCTCACTTGATCGTCGGCAACACGCGTTTTGCAGCCATTGCGTGCAAAATTGCCTGATAAGGAAGACAACAAATTGAGATTTTTACCTTTTTTTTCTCTGCTGTGCATGAACATCACCTTTGCGCACGCCGCTGCGACTCAATGCTATGACCGCGATACGCAATTTGAAATGAACGACTGCGCGCTACAGCAATTTGAACAGGCCGAAAAAAAGCTGACCATTACCTATAGAAAAGTGCTAGCACAGCTCGAAGAGCCACGCGCGAGCAAGTTTAAGCAAGCGCAAGCCACTTGGCAAAGTCACCGTAAAGCAGAGTGCCTGTACCAAGCCAGTGCTTACCAAGGCGGCTCTATTTATCCGCTGATCTACGCAACCTGCCTTGAGCAGATGACCTTACAACGCTACCGCGCATTAGCGCCTAAAAAGACAGCACAAAAACAAACGCCTAATTAAAAAGGCAGCGTTTTAGCGCTACCTTTTGACTTTTTTCTGTGCCAGCAAAAATTGCTAGCTCACGGCTGTAACGCAGCTTTCACGGTTGGCGCCGCTTTTTAATTTGGACATAAATAGCAAAACAGATCCCAACAAGCAGCAGCATACCCACATTGCCGGCAATTAGTGTCGTCAGTGCTTTCTTTTGATTTGCCTCATGCAGTTTTTGCTCTTGCTCGTACTGCTCCATTTTAGCGCGTTGTGCTTCGCGCTCATTACGGATCTGCAGCGCTCTTTCTTGCGCGGCAAAATCAACCACTGTGAAATTAGTCTTAGCCAACTCAAACATCAGCGGACGGTTTGTACTGATCTGATTGGTATAAAGTTTGCCTTGCCAGCTGTGCTGACCGGGTTTAGCAAGATCATCTATTTCAAAAACTAATTTTCGCTGCCCTGCCAGCGTTGTGCCCTCATAAATCGTTTTTGCACCATCAGGAGCAGTCATTTCAATATGCGCAAGCAGCGGCACATGCTCGGCGTCATCAAGACGCGACTCAATAATGAGCTTGTGCAATTTACCTTTTTCACGTGCCTGCTCAAATTTTATCGCGTATGGCGTTGGGTAGACCAAAACATCTTGCTGTAACGAGCGAAAAAAAATGCCATTTCCAGAGCTAATGTGGGCTAAATATTTGCCAGGCGCAATATCAACTTGCAGGGCAACGGTAAAAATGCCATCACCACCGACTTCATCAAGCTGACTGCCATCATCAACAAATTGCCCTAAAGTCCAAGCAAGGGGCAATGCGCCATCTGCGCGACTTTTATTTGGCTTTGCCAGCTCGCTAAAACTCACTTCTAGTGCCACCTTATCCAAAAAATCACGCTCGACCAGCGGCTTTTGTTTTTGCAACAAACGGGCACTAAATTTTATCACTTCCCCTTGGTAGAGCAGCTTTGGAAAAGCGTCTACCCGCATGGTGAGATCCGATAAAATTCGGATACTGTTTTCTGGAGAAATGCTGCCTATCGCCTGCCAAGGGCCGGGCATAGGATCGCGTACCGTGACAATATCAACCGCCGCATCGCTATACCAGCTCACGTTATCGGTAGGCGCTGCGGCAAAAATTTTTGTACCATCCGGCTGAATAAGCACCACCGGCTGGCTGTTTTTTTTACGATGAATAACGAATGCGACTTGCGAGACAGAATGGTCGATGCGAAAGCGATTCTCTAACAGCGGGATCACCTGCTCCTGCGCATAACTTTTCGATTGATAAAACAATAAAAACAGTATTGAAATGAGTAAAAAACTCAAAAAAACCTTCACTCTTTTTGCGTTCGCCATAAACAGTGACCACCTTTTGCTAGTTTTTCCAACCACGCTTCATGCGCATGCTGCTCTGCTTGCGTTGCTTCAACTATCTTCAACTTTTGTGCGATTTGCCCATACTGCTGTGCTTTTTGTGTAAATTGCTGCTCATTTTGCGGTGAACTACTTAATTGTAAGGACGTCTGCCCGCCCGTCATCATCAAATAGACATCCGCTAAGATCTGCGCATCAAGCAAAGCGCCGTGCAAGGTTCGGTGTGAATTATCAATGCCGTAACGCTCGCACAACAGATCCAAATTATTGCGTTTACCCGGAAAGAGCTTTTTTGCCAGCACTAAGGTATCTGTGATCTGACAAAACTGTTCAAGCTTAGCAAAACTTGGATCAAACAGCGTAAATTCTTGATTAATAAATCCAATATCAAAGGGAGCATTGTGCGCGACTAAATGCGCGCCATTAATAAAATCAAAAAATTGCTGATGAATTTGCGCATAAGTCGGCTTGTCAGACAAAAATTCATCGCTTAGACCGTGCACTTTAAATGCCTGCGGGTCGACGCTGCGATCAGGCTTTAGGTAAACGTGAAATTGCCGATCGGTCAATTTACGATTGATGATCTCCACCGCGCCAATCTCGATCACACGGTGCCCTTCGTGCGGCACCCCGCTAAAATTCATGCCCGTGGTCTCAGTATCAAAGACGACTACGCGTTCACTATTCGCTTTTTCCATTGTTTTTATGCCAAACTAATCAAAATAATGGGTTGATAGTAACAAATATGCAAAAACAAGTAGATATTTTCACGGACGGTTCTTGTCTTGGAAACCCAGGACCTGGCGGCTATGGTGCATTGATCCGCTATAAACAGCATGAAAAAGAGCTCAGCGAAGGTTTTTTGCTCACAACCAATAATCGCATGGAGCTTTTAGCGACCATTGAGGCGCTCGCATGCTTAAAAGAGCCATGCCACATTCGGCTTACCACCGACAGCCAATATGTGCGCCAAGGGATCACAAGTTGGATTGCTAATTGGCAAAAACGAGGCTGGAAAACATCAGCCAACAAGCCGGTAAAAAATGTTGATCTTTGGCAACGCCTAGCAAAAGAGAGTGCGCGCCATCAGATCAGCTGGCACTGGGTAAAAGGTCACAGCGGGCATGCAGAAAATGAGCGTTGCGATGAACTAGCAAGGCAAGCTGCGCTTTCTCCCGCTCACACCGATCACGGCTATTTAGCGCAAACAGAGCAATAACAAGGCGCTAGTACCTTTTCAATTTAATTCTGATCGATTGAGTTACCAGTGAATTGGTAGCTCATGGACAGGAATTAAGACTGTGATCCCTCTGCTTTGATTTGCAGTTTTTTCCAATAATCCTTTGTTTTCCAGTGACACTAACATTTGATGCACCGTGGGCGCTGTGACGTTAAAGTAGCGCTGAATATCAGCCTGTGCCGGTGGTCTGCCATTTACCTTAGTGTAATAAAAGATAAAAGCCAGGTATTGACCTTGTTTCTGGGTAAATTTGTCGGTTGGAAGAGTGGAAGGGATCGACATTTAAGCTGCCTTATGATCAATTATTGTTTTTGACACTGAGGCAATCATGACATGAATTATTTATACCGAGTAGAACTGACCCCAGATGAGCGCGACCAACTAACACAAATGCTCAGTAAAGGTCAGCATAGCGCCCGTAAACTCAAACGAGCTAATCTGCTGTTACTGGCGGATGGTCACCTTCACTCTGATACAGAAATAAGTACTTTACTGCATGTCAGCACCTCCACCATTTATCGCACTAAGCGCCGGTTTGTTGAATATGGGCTGGAGTTTGCCTTAGCGGAAGGATACCGACCTGGCCAGCCTAAAATGCTGGATGCCAAAGAAGATGCCATGCTGGTCACCATTGCCTGTACCACTCCACCGCAAGGGCGAAGTCGCTGGACGTTATCGCTGCTTGCCAATCAATTTTTAGCGTTGACAGATGTAGACAGCATCTCTCTTGAGACGGTGCGTCAGCGCCTGAAAAAGAATGAACTCAAGCCCTGGCAGCAAAAAATGTGGTGCATAGGCACCATGGACGCAGACTACATCGCCCAGATGGAACATGTGCTTGATATTTATGCTGAAGAAGCAGATGAGAACTACCCTGTTGTGAATTTCGATGA